>NZ_CP055154.1 GCF_014217805.1 Adhaeribacter swui | reverse complement strand
TGTAGCGGGGAAGTTTATCTCATCGATATCAATGAGCGAAATACTTTTAATAGAGCGGTTGCCGATTCGGATACTCTCATCAGATGCGGAGAAATTATTAAATGAATAAACCTCATCGGAAAAGTTAAAGGCCACAAAGCGATTCAGCAAACTGATAATTTCCTTTTCTTTCAAAGGCTGGGGTTGTACCCCCCGGCTTTGCAACACATCAATTACCTTGGCAATATTGCGCTCAAAGGTTTTAAAATCTTTCGCATCATAGGTAAAAAACTTAGAGCGTTTAGCATTTCGGGTAATAGTGAGATAGGTTGTAATATCCCGGTACTCTCGACCAGTAAAAGCTTCATTATATTTCTGGCTGAGGTAATCCTCTGACTCCTGCCCTTTGAATTTTTTCAATGCCAGTATATCTAACTTTTGGATGGTATAACCCGAACCTAGAATCTTAATGATGTTACTAAAGACGTAATGAAAATCTGTGTAAGCATCTGCATCAGCGGAGTATTGCAGGACAGGATTGGTAATTTTCAATATTACAGAATGGTCACTTTTCTCGTGGAAAAGAACGTCGTAAGCATAGGTTTGAATGCCTATGAACGGCCGTGAAAATTCTTTGGCTTTCATAACTTGTAAAACAGTAATGGATATAAATCAGAGAAGAAGAAAGCCGATACTAGCGATTAGAAACCCGCTTGAAATGAGGCGAAACGATGTAGGTACCGTTGGATTTAGTTTTACTGTGTAAGCCGCCTTTCTGCCGACCATGAATATAACCCATGCCTCCCAAACCAATAACTATTAACCCGATAATGCCGGCAACTGGATGAATTATGGTGGAAAGCAGAATACCAGTCACAAACGCAACCAGCAAACAAGCCATTCCCCAATAGATGAATTTTCCTTTTAATGATTTAAAAATAAGGGGCCGTTGCAGCCCCTTGTAAACATTAAACCCTAATCTTTTTTCGGATTCCATGACGGGAATTATACTCCGAAGAAGGCTTTCACAATGGTACCTACTACCATGAGAAATACGCAAGAACCAACCCAACCCATAATTGATTTCTGTACGTCATTATCGCCGGAGTTCCATTTAATATAAACTCGAACACCGCCAACCAAACCAACAATAGCACCAATAATGAGAATTAAATTACCAATTGGGTCAATGTAAGTAGTAAGCTCAGAAGCACCGGCATCAATACCCGCCGCACCGCCACCCTGTGCATTAGCAGTTACAGCATAGGCAATACTCAACACAAACAATAAGGCTTTATTAGAGAATTTAGAGAATAAAGTGGTTTTCATAAAATTTAAGATGGTTTAAAAATGAGAAACTAATTAAAAAGTAATTGTTGCGGTCTCCAGCTTTGCTTCATCCTTTAATGATTTGAGAAAATCATTGACAGAAAGCGCCTGCCCCTGGATTGGTATTTCGATTCTGGTTTCTTCCTGGTCTATTTCGCTGGCCCAATCATTGGAAAAATCCACCGGTTCCACGGTAACTGGCTCTGGAACTCCGGCATCAGAAATACTAGAACCGGTTCCATCGTTAGCAGAATTATCAGAGGATATGGGAGCAAAAGAAATTGGACGTATATCGACAAGTTTATCTTCGTAGTCCTTTGCTTCTACCATCTGCGCGGGTTCTTCTTCGTCCATTAAATCCCGAACATTGTACTGCGTAGCGGGTGCTGTGGGCAGCTTTGGGCCACCTGCGATTAACAGGTCAAAGAGAAAATTTAAACCGTAATAAGCCAAATAAACGGCAACAATAGCAATCAAAAAGTTACCCCATTCCATAAGCTGTCTATCTTAAATTAACTAATGTTAAATTTTATTTAAAATGAGCTAAGGAGGGATTGGGAGGATTAATCGAAAAACATATTACCTTTTTTCTTCTCTCTTAAAGCTTTTATCAGGTCCTTATTTTCCAAGAGAAATTGCTTTAAAAGGTAACTGGCTAATACATTCGAGTTAATTTTAGCTTCTTTCCGTAACAGATCTAATGCTTCCCCAATATTATCATCGATGTAAACCAAGCGCCGATTAAAAATAAAGTTTTCCTTTTCGGCCTTCAGTGTATTTCTGATTTTATCAAACCCGTCTTTGCCAGGAATTACTTTCGGCTTCTCACTTACCTCTTTATCCGGAGTAGCTTTCTTACTCGCTGGTGTTGCTTGAGGAGCATTATCTGGTTTTGCTGGAATATCTTCTTCGGGTTTGCCGGCTGCTTGCCCGGTTTCAGTTCCTTCCGGGTTATCAATCCGGTTCCTAATCTTATTTAATAGATCCTTGCTCATCACAAATATACATTTTATGAGTAAATAAAAAAATAAAATACTGATAACATATTAATTTAAAATTTTTAATGACTTTACAATAATATATTATACTAATTTAATATTAATAATATATAAAATATGTTTTCTATACTAAATATGAGTCATATATATAATCAAAGGGTTCTTGGATTAAAGATCTAGCCTCGCTACTAATGGAAACAGTATCAATTCGCTCTAAGGCTACCCGGTCAGGGATTTTTGGGGCTATGGTTCCGTAAGCGGCTAATACTTCTTTCACCTTTCCTTCGGTTTCATACTTTACCGTTCCTTTGATTTTCGTGGGTAGGTATACAATCTTAATGTTAGGATTTACGTGATGAGCTACTTTGGAAAAAAACAACGAGCTTTCAAAAATAGTCTTTTCGTAGGCAAATGGGCATATAATTAGGTCCGCATCTTTAATGATGGCCAGCATATTATCATCATCAAGCTTACCGGGTGTATCGAGCAAAATATGACCTTCCGTTTTTACTTCATTCAAAACATGGGAATACTTAGAATATTCTTCCAAATCCACTTTCATCACTTCGTACAATGGGTCATTGAAATACATTTGCTTGTCTTCCTCCCAGCGGGCAAACACTGTTTCCTGGTAATCCATATCGAGAATGATAATATTCTCTTTTTTATCCAGTACTAGGTAATTAGCTAGAAGGGTGGTAATAGTAGATTTACCCACACCTCCTTTTTGGTTAGCAATTATGATTTTCATTGGTTTTATAATTTAGGTGATTAATCTTTTCGTTTCCGCTTTCTCTTTTTCTCTGGATGCTCTTCTGGATTATCCTGCAGAACCTCGAGCACTAGGCCAGCTACTTCGGCAAAGGTTCCGCTGCTATATTCCAGTTGACGGCTATGCTGGATCTGATTTATCCGGTCACAGTCAATAACCTCCACGGTGCTGTAATCCGGTGCTGTTGACATCAACTGAGCCATATTGTAAAGAGTATGATTCTTTTGATCTATGAGGTAAACCGTATTCGCTTTTCTAGCAAAGGAATATTTATTCTCCTCAGCAATATCTCCTAGGTCTTTACCCGTAGCTAGTAAACTAGTTAGCTTATCTGAAAGGATCATTGTCTGCTCCCCATGTTTATTCTTTTCTCCCGAAATGAGTTGAGATAGCACTTTAGCATCTTCCTTTCTTAAAAACATAGCCTTGCAAATCACTTCCACTTCATCCGGAGTAGTCGTAGTAAATTTCTGCGCTTCAAACAACCTATCATTGTAAAGCAGCTGTTTCATTCTTTCTTTTGAAACCGAAAAGCTTTTTTCTTTTTCGCCCCAAATTTTTACCACTCCATTACTGTTGAGCTCAAAACCGAGCTTTAATAACTGTGCTTTAACCTCCCGGTACCGAAGCACTTTATTATTTTCTTCATTGGCTAAAGTATCAATTACTTCAGCTCCGGCCTTTAATTGATTTTGTCGCGTTGGCAACGCGAGTAAAGCAGCTAAGGGCATTACCTGAGAACCTTTAAAGACTTGCTCTTTAGCATGATCAATAATTGTGTAGCCGTAAGGAATACTCCTACCCTTAGCGGTGTGAAATATTATTTCTACTCCGAATCTTGATTGCATGAATTCCGAAAATTTTTCCGGAGTTAAAGCAGGTTTGTATTTAATGAATAAGGCCTTCAATTGGCGACAGCGATCCGTGGGCTCCACATAGTTTTTAATTTTATCATCAACCTGGGTTTTAGAAATAGAATGTTGCACTCGGCTTCCGCGGATGAATTGATAATCTCCGGCCTTTACCGTTACTGTTAAACCTTGAGACTCTAGCAACATCTTAAACTGAGCCTCAGAGGAAAAATTATAACACAAAGACTTAGTAACCTGCTCTACAGGTTGCTGGCCAAGGCCTTTACCTAATATTTTTTTTATTGCAGCCTGGGAGCGGTGTCGCTCAAAGGAATCATTAATTTTCCGGCCGGATTCATCTACCCTGCTTGAAACAATATGCACGTGATTATTGGCGGTATCTTTATGAAAATAGAGCAGGTAAGGATTATTATTGTAACCCATCTTTTCCAGGTACTGTTCGGCAATGGCTTTTAACTCCAAACCAGAATATTCCCTGCCTTCGCAGGAAATAACCGCGTGAAATTGGGGTTTATCGATCATACCTCTTTCATTGGTAGACCAGGCTTTAAAAAATTGCTGGTACTCATGGATAGCTCGGCTCCTGGAGCTATCATTTAATTCCAGAAGACCGAAATTTTCTACAGCCAGCGGTTCAGCAGTCCCTAAACTGACTTTACTTTCATTATATTCTACTCCTGAAAAGCTACCGGCAGAAGAAAGAATTTTTACAATCATGCATTTCTAACTATTAAATTGAACAAAAAGCATTAGACAATGAACAATAAACAATACAAAATGAACAATGCACATTACAGGAAAATAAAAGGAGTATTACGCAATGCTTATTAAACATTGCGCAATGAGCAGTGCACATCAAATATTACTTTTTAGAAACGGAACGGAGATAAGCCTTAATGGCTAACGTGTATTCTTTCTGTACTTCTATCATCTCCTTGAAGCAGGTATTATATTCGGCAATAAACTTCTGATCCACCATATTATTCTTGTCCAGATAATTCACGTACCGGGCTATTTGATTGATGTTGTTACCAACCTTGTTTAATTCGGGATTTAATCTGTTCAGCGCCTTAAATAAAGATTGTGGGTTATGGTTGGTGCTGTTAGTCTTGGATAGTAACTTATTTCGGAAATACACCAGAGGCTGTTTCCATCCCAAATCTCCACTTTCTTTATACAGCTGATTTCTCTCGTCTTCAGTGAATTTGATCAGCACCGGTTTATCCCGCCGCTCCTTATCGCTCTTTTTGGGCCTCCCTCCTTTTGGGTTCCAGTTTTTAATTTCTTCTTCCATGCTGATAAAAATTACGAGTTGCGAATAATTTTACCCTTACTTTAGGGCGGAGCCCTGAAGTAAGGCAAGAGGTTTTCGTATATACGAAAACACATCTTGCAAAGTGAACCCCAGTAAGGCTAATATTGATTATTTATTGCAAAGTTTATTCTGATATGCTGTTTCTAACAAATGGGAGGCAAGTTTATGACAAAGGTTTCTAATTATTTATAGCGTAGATCCAGATGGATCCAAATGGTTAATTGGAAGTTTTGTTCCTTGGGTGGCTTTTTAGGACTAAGGCACAAAGGGCAAGAGAATCGATGTTTAACAGTTTGGCAACTTCATCTACCTCGGAAATTTTCAAACTTGTCGGATCTTCCAGCTTTGCTTTAAATCGAATATGACTCGTATTTAGTTTTTTGGCGATGAGACTATATGGAGCAATATCGAACAAGTCCTTAAACTCATTAATCAGGCCTTGGTCAAAAAGTAATTTAGCTTTATCAAACTTTTTATTCGGCGTGGTCTCGGTGTTCATAGTACTGGATTTTAATTAGCTCAATTTTGAGTACATTAAATACCTTTAGTATCAGATTATATATTTATTTCGGTAAGGTATGGTTCAAGTCCAGAGATATCTTGAAAACCGGTTACGTTTTGAATTTCGTTGAGTTCGTGATTATAAATAACCTCAGCATAAAATCCACCCATATCATAGAGGTTACCTCGATCCTGGCAGCACTCCAAGAAGTTACCAAAATGGAAAACGTGTTCCGCTCGTTCCGCAATGGTCAACCGTAAAAAGTCCGCTAGTATCATGATACTATATTTTAACTTGGCTACTAAACAATTTACCATCTGCATCACTGGCCAGCAGGATGGATCCATGTAGTTGTTGCGGTTTATCCTTCCGGTATTGCAACTGATAGGAAAAAGAAAGATGCACCTGCTTTTGACCTGCTACCCATTTCACTTTTTCAGAAGTGAACACAATTTTAGAAACCTCAAATGATTCTGTTTCAAAAGCGGACCTTTGTTTGATGTCCCGAATTATAGCGGCTTTGGTTTGGCTCAAGTAACCTACTTCTGCGGTATTACTGTACCGCGCTTCTTCATACTTAATTCTCCTAGCTCGCAAGTTATCATTGCGTTTAATATTGTTGACCTGGGTCGTGTTTTTTCCCTTGATTAATACCAATAATGCTGTTGGGCCGGTAAAGCTCACTAGGGCAACTCCGAATACCAGGATACCGATGTATTTTAGTTTCATAAGCTGAATATAAAAGCATCATTGTAAATATGTCATTTTTAAATAAAAAGGTGAAGGTTTTAAACACATTTTTTTTGATTGAATAAAAAAGCCTACCTTTTACGGGTAGGCTTTATATTTTAAACTTCTATGGCTTCGGTATCCTGTTGTTCTTGATTTTGGTGTTCGGATTTGTGGCCCAGAATAAAACTAGCTGCCTTAAATGCTTTGGTGCTAGCATATATAATCATAGTTTTATCATCCTTTAGCTTCTTGATCCAACCCTGTAAATAAGCTACTGAGTTTTCGAAAACTATTTCTTTAATCCCGGTGAAAGCATTCAAGAAACTCGCTCCCATCTCTGCTACTAATTCTTCTTTGGAATAATTTATATCTCCAAATTGGGTTGCTTTATCTTCTTCGGTAAAGCGGTTCAACCTTATCTCGTGGCCAGTGGAATGAATTAACTCATGAAATAAAGTAGAATGGTAGGCCTGAGCATTGATGAAGGTTTTAATATCAGGCATCTGAACCTTATCAAAAGCCGGTAAATAGTAAGCTTCTGAACCACCGTGTTCTATCCGTGGCGCCGGTTCCGGATAATTATTTACAACATTCTGGCAAGCTTCTATAATTTGATTGTCAGTCCGCTCTACATCACCCGGAAGATTAAAACTAACACCTTCTACCTGGTCAATATTAAATACGGTCCAGATGAAAGGCACAAATTTGGTTTGTACTATATCCTTGGTTTCACCGGCTAGAGTAGTCTTCTCTCCTATCTTATTATTAAATATTTTCCAGAAGATAATCTGAGTGCCCTTTTCGCCTTTTCTCACATTACCTCTTAAATCTTTAGCCTGTTTAAAGGTTAAAAAGTAGGGAGTTTTATATTTTCTTTTCCCCGTAATGTAGTTAAGGTAAAAAGCGTTAAAGCCTTCGTACGCACGATCCGATACGTAATTTTTAGGCAATCCATACGAGCTCCACGGCTTTTTCCAAAAAACTTTACCTTGCTCTAATTGAGCGATTACTTCATTTGTTACTTCTTCGGCTAACTGAGTGAATTTTTGGTTAGAGGTCATTAGGGTTAGTTTTAAAGTGCTGCTGTTTGATTAATTACTCATACAAATATATACGATTTAAACATAAATGTGTTCAATTTATACATATTTATTTATACACAAAATCAAGCACTTTTTCTTCCCTTTTGTAAAAAATATATTATTTCAGACTCTCAATTGTATGCCCGATTTTAAAATTTATGAAATATGGTTTTACTTTAAAGATTAAGCAATGCAGATAATTGCAAACAAAGTAATAAAAGAATATTAGAGATATAATAGTAAAGTAACATTAAACATATCTATTACTTTTAACAAAATATGGTTAGTAACTTTTATTATCGGTAAGTATTCTATTAATTTGAAGATTGATAGTAACAAAATCTTAAAGCAACAAATGAAAGTATTTGCCCTTCTCAATCACAAAGGTGGTGTTGGAAAAACCACTAGTACCATTAATATTGGTGCAGCACTTAATAGAGCGGGTAAATCTGTTTTGCTGATTGACTTAGATCCACAAGCTAATTTATCGCAAAGTTTAGGCATTCAAGAACCAGCTCAGACGATTTATGGCATTATCAAAGGCGATTACCTCGCTAGTGATGCAGTATTGAATATCAGGTCTGGGTTAGACGTGATACCATCGACTTTAGATTTAAGTGGTTCTGAAATAGAATTGAGCACTAAAATAGGTCGGGAGCTTATTTTACGAGAAGCAATTGAACCATTAAAAAAGAAGTACGACTTTATCCTGATTGACTGCCCTCCCTCATTAGGTCTGCTTACGGTTAATGCATTAACTGCTTCTGATAAAATTCTGATCCCGCTGCAAGCTGAATTCTTAGCTATGCAGGGACTTGCCAAAATGTTAGAAGTAGTTTCAATAATTCAGAAGCATCTGAATAAATCCTTAGAGTTAGGAGGTGTATTCATTACCCAGTATGACAGCCGTAAGGTTCTTAATAAAAACGTATTTGATACTATAACAGAACATTTTCCGAAAAAAGTCTTTGCTACCAAAATTCGCGATAATGTTGCTTTGGCGGAGGCACCGGCTACTGGCCAAGACATCTTTACTTATAATAGTAAAAGCGCGGGTGCGGCCGATTATGAGTCATTAGCAGAAGAAATATTATCCAAACATACAAAGAAGAAAAGCACCAAATAACAAAATAGTAAGGATATAAAATAATATTAGTAATATGGCTAAGAAAAATTTCTCAGGCGGTTTAGGCAGCTTGCTACAGAAAACAACTGAAAAGGCGGAGCAGGAAAAAGAGCAGAATTCGAATCAACCAGAAGAAGCTACAAACTTTACCGAGCGCCGCACTACATTAATTATAAGGGAAGATTACTTAGATAAAATAAATGCAATAGCTTATTGGGACAGAACCTTGATTAAGGACCAAGTAAATGCTGCTTTTGCTGCATACATAAAGCAATACGAAATGGAGAACGGTGAAATCAAGGTAGCTCCTCCTAAAAAGAAATAGCAATTATTGTATTCTAAAGTTAAATAAGTTTTAAGTTAGTACTTCTTTAAACAACTTTTGCTGACGCTGTAGATTACCTTGTTTACTTGGTGTCTGGATATCACTTTCAAATTCACCAATGTGTGATAGCAATAGGCCATGTGATTCTGCTGAGAACGGCCTTTGAAGCGTAGGCACTTTTTAGAACTCTTTAACTGTTTGAAACTCCTAGAGAAATCCTGGGTCTGCCATAGTTACCATTGCTGAATTCTGCGACGAATATGTTTACCAAATGGCCAGGATTGCTAGTGATACTAAAGCAATGTCGCCGTTTAGGGTAACTATCTTGAAGAGTTTAGTAAAAAATTATTTTAGCTTTATTTCTAGCCATATAGTCAAGAATTTTTAACCGCTACGTTAAGCCGAATTCACCAGATGAGGACTAAGTAACTATATCTTATAATTAAAGCGTTCTTATCGTAGAAAACCACTAATCACATCATGGCTTATGCTTGATTGTCGGTCAGTTACGTTTGTGCCGATGTAATTGAAAGGTGTACTCAATAAAAAATAGATAAATATAGTCCTTTTACTTTGGCTAAAATACTTTCGTGTAAGTTCCTATTTTTGGAAGTAATCAAAAATCGCATATTAATTTACTCTATACTTTAATATTTACTAAAATTTTTAGCCATTTGGAAGCTTACTTCACTTATAAAATCTGTTTTTTCGCCCGGCCCAGTTTCCTTTCTGTATCAGATCCTTTTTGACTTGATTTCCTTGGTTCTTCTGTTTGTGCCGAAATCAAACAACCTAATTTCCTTATTCAGATCACAATCTTGTGAATATTTGAATTATTTGAATTATTTGTAACATACATAAACCGTTGACTATTAATTAGTTATTTGGCTTTTAAAACAGATTTCATAAGTCAATAAACAGATTTCATAAGCCAATAAACAGATTTTATAAGCTGCAAAAACAGATTTCATAAGTTAATTAAACAGATTTCATAAGTCAAAAAACAGAAATACTTAAAGTCTCTGTTTTTTCTCAAGCCTTTTATATAAATTGGGCACCATGGAACAGCTGGAAATTAAAGAAACCAAAATCCAGGTACGGCATCATAATGTAATAACCAATGCCAGGCACGAGCTTTCAGCGGTGCAGCTGGACATATACTTTATGATGCTCTCCCGATTAAAGCCTGGTGATAGCAAGGACACCAAGTATATTATCAGTGTTAAAGAAATTGAGGAGTTAACTGGTCGACAATGGAATTACCAGCAGTTGCGGGAAGCTACTGCGGGCCTAATAGGCAAGGTGTTCGAAATCGAAGAAGAGGATGGACTACTCCAGGTGGCCATGATGAGTAGCGCCAAATACTTAAAAGGACAAGGCCGCATTCAACTTTCTATAGCTGAAGATTTAAAGCCATACTTGGTAGACCTAAAAAATAATTTTACCAGTTTCCAGCTCTTCTGTGTACTTTCCATGACTTCCAAGTACGCTAAATGGCTCTATGTGCAGTTTTCTAGGTGGAAAGATTTAGGTGCAATGACTTTCGAAGTGGAGCAGTTACGATATCGGCTAAACTTGAAAGATCCATCCGGTAAAGCTCCAGAACAATATAAGCAATGGGGTCAATTTAAGGATTATGTGTTAGAACCAGCTATTCGGCAAATTAATGAAGTATCAGACCTACGAGTGGCATATGCTGTAACAGAAAAGAAAGGTAAATCCATTCACAAACTTACCTTTACCATTAAGATGGTTTCCCAAGTACAAACGGTTATTCCTTTCGAGTCTGAAGAATTAGACCGAGAAGCAGCCCAGCTGAAAGGACGTCTAAGAGACATTGGAATATTGGATACTAACCTTATCAACAAAATTCTTAATAGTACGGAGCTCCGGAAAAAAGCCAATAAATGCCTCTACGATATCTCACTTCGCCGGAAAGATATAAATAACCCAGGTGGTTACTTCCGGACAACATTAGGTATATAAACTTATAAAACCTGTTTTTGTAGCTTATAAAATCTGTTTATACCACCTAAATAAACAGATTTTATAAGTAGTAAAAACTATGTATAGACTTATAAAATCTGTTTTATAAATATTTAACTTATAAAACCTGTTTTTTCGGTTCTTAACTTATAAAACCTATTTTTAATATTCAATTTTCTTAAAGGCATCTGGAATCTTCAAATCTTAATTTCTTATGTCTCAATAGAACCTTAATAGTTAGATTACTTTCTATATTTCAGTTTTTTTTCAACTTACGAGATACTAAATGCTACTTCTAGGTTTTAAGAACTAATTAAGCGATTGTAGATTCTTTGCACTTGAACAGCCTGGAATGCCCCTCCCCTACTAGCTCTAAATCCAGCATCGTTTAGTTCCAATGCAATATCTTTCCAGGACTTATTTTGTTGGCGGTGTAGTTGGATAAGTGCCGCAGCCCGCTTATTGTTTTCATTGGCTCTGGCCTTTTTTTTATTCACTGCTACTGCCAAATAATTAGCGGTCTTATTTATAAAGGGAGCACTTGCTTTCCGCCACTCGCCCAGTCGCTTGGTTTTTTCAGCTAAAGCATTAGCGGTTCTAAGACTGATCAACTCCCGCTCCCGGTCAGCAATAGCCATAAACAAAGTAAGCGTAAATTTATCCAGGTTCGGAATATCACAACTCTCTAACCTACCGTCTAGTTCAGAATAAATCCAAAGTGCTTGTTCGGTGTTACGGCTTAACCGGTCAATCTTGGCCACCACCAGCACGGCCTTTTCCTTTTTGCATAAAGCCAACGCCTGCTGCAATTTCGGTCGGTTGCTAATATCCTTACCACTGACATTTTCAGTAAACTCAGCAATCACATTTTTATTGGCGTAAAAATGGTCGAGGTAAGTTTGCTGAGATTGCAACCCCAACCCGGATTCACCTTGTTTTTTGGTGGATACTCTTATATAAGTAACGTACTTAGTTTCCTGCATGGGTAAAGTCTGCCAATTTTACAGGTAAATATACGCAATGATAACTTAAATTACATTATCACTACGCACGTAGAGGTAATGTAAATTAAAGTTTTAAGTGGCTTAGCTTAGGCAAGTAGTAAACCAGAAGATTATCTCTTAAAGAAATAGTAGTTCTTTTAGAACATCGACAACAGAAGAAAACATAGATGTCAGCAGCTAGGAGAATCAGTTAAATTATAAGGTGGGAAACCATACTTATGCCCACCTAGTAATTATATTGGCAACTTACCTTTAATAGGAAAAAAACAATTTGAAATAGCTGGGAAGAAGGTCCTTAACCCGAAGCCAATATTATCTAGTCTGATTAAAACTAATAGCAGGCTTATGGCAATACCTGCTAGTTCTGAATTGGTAAGCCACCGACAAACAGGATAAACTTAGTTTATGTGTACTTAACTATCAGATGATAAGTAATAAAAGACTACTAGGAACAAAGTAATATAATAATAATTATGTTGATTAATATTATATTAAATAACATAAAGTAACATAATAATACATGTGCATAGTATCATACTACTATGTCAAAACATTATGTTACTAATATTAAAAACTAATAAAAATAATAAAGTAACATTAGTAATAAAGTAATTAATCAACATAATAATATTAATAATAAAGTTATATAGTAATATAATCTTTTGTGAGGATATAATATCAGATTACTTTTTTAAAATAAGTCATTTATCTGAATGCACAGCGGATTAGAATTATAAAGTCCCATAACTATAAATAATACTTTAATATTAGTAACATCAATGGTAATTTGATTAATATGTTATCAACAACATTGTAAGTACAATAATATTATATTACTTAGAACACATATGATTATTGTACTTCTATTACTAATAGTAAAGTAATCAAATATGATTTAAATATATTGCTCACATACAGTTAAATAGAAGTTAATTTTTAAATTTCTTATTCCAAAACAAATAGACTGCATATCTACTTTTATGAAGTCAGACACCAGTTAACTGAAAAATCAATAAAGGATTACAAAAGGGACAAGAAAGTCCTAATCTATATTACAAACAAGCAACCGGTAAGTGTAAGCTTGTCAACCTATGATACTCTTTATAATATATAAATGAGTACAACGGGTCCAAGAGTATTTCTACCAGAAAGCTTTAGGGATTAAGAATAATTTTTAACTTGAAGGGATAAAAGCTTTACTACACGTACCAGGCTTATGCAGCACCTTCACATCTTTGTCGACGAATTTGGTAATACGAGCCTGAACCTGGAGAAAACTGGCACCTTCTCGCATTTTGTTTTAACAGCAGTACTTATTGAAGAGGCACAAATAGAGCAAGCCCGAAAGCTGCGAGCGGATATTAGCCGACGCTATTTCCAAGGGCATCCTATAAAGTCTAGCCGTATTGCCAACGATGAGAATGGTTTTCAAAAACGACTTGATGTTTTAAAAGAATTGCGGCAATTGGATTTTCTGGTTCTTAGCCTAGTGATTAATAAAAGTAAGGTAACAGGGGAGGGGCTTGACCAGAATACTATCTTTTACAAATACTTCAACCGCATCTTCTTACAGCAATTTCCTAAAAACTTTACGTCCTTCTCCATCCATGCCGACCAATTGGGCTGGCCAGAGTTCCGGCGGAGCTTACAGCATTATATTCAGACCAAAGTCATCCAACGGGATTTGTTTACCCCAGATAGAACTTACCAGTTAGTAGAAGATGACCAAGCCGAAACCCTGGTGCAACTGGCGGATTTCATCGCTGGGTGTTTAGGTAAGATTTATTGTACCAGTCATAGTCACGAAAAAGCTTCTTTCTTATTTGACCTATTGCACGATAGAAGTTTTGTAGATTTTTATCCTTTCGAGAAAACGGATTTTTTTCTTTCTATTCCGGAACACGACCATGAAAAAAATGAGTTGATTGCCAAAATAGCAGCAGCATCTGCTCGGGAAGCCTTAGCCCAGCACCACCGGCTTTCCGAAGAGGCGCAAGCAGTGTTACAATATTTGTACCTTATGTTTCGCACGGCACCAGAAAGGCTGGTTGAGAAATACGAAATCATAGATAAACTAAAAAGAGTGTTTCCCAACTTCTCTGAACAGCAGCTCAGAGTCTGTATTCAGCATTTGCGAGATGATGGAGTGCTAATAGTAAGTATTCAGGGCAAGTCTGGTTATAAAATACCAGATAGGGTAGAAGATATTGCCGGCTTTTATAATCGCTACCTGAACAGCATCGTACCTATGATTAACCGCCTTAATATTTGTAATCGGAAGCTACTCGTCAACAGCCTACAGCAAGTAGACTTGTTAAAAGCCAACTCCAACTATTCAATATTGCACGAGCTGATTAAAACCCTAGATAAAGACAAGCAGCCTCATCCTCCTTTGAACCTGTTTTAATTTCTATAACAAGTAAAAAGGGAACTTGCTGATATAATCAACTTTGCAATTACTATTATATATAACTGGTTATAAGTCAAGGTAAAATTTTTGCTACTATCTTTCCTTCTTTTTCCCAAACACTAAGTACTTGTTGGTTAAGCAAAGTAGCTAACCGTGGATAGATACCTGTGCCTAAAACTTCCGGTCCAATTTTACCTGGAGGAAGTGACATTATATTATTTCCTTGTTGCCAAACGATATAATTCCCTTTTAGGGTTTTAACTAAACTACTTGCTTTACCTTCCGCTATTTTCTGCTCCAAGGAACCAGGTTCGGCATAGTAAATTGTATTTTCGCGCCGCCAAGAAGTTCCTACTTTGCTAGATGCATCCATAGCTATAGCTCCACCATCCATTGGACAGGCCTTCAATGTCCAAGTTCCCAATCCTAGCTTTTGAGCCGGGCTAAATGTTTTACCGCTATCTTTCGAGTGAGCTACATACATATCACGAGAACCTTTTAACTCATTACGGAACATTACATAAACATTGCCTTTCTGATCGGCCGTTATGGATGGCCGGCAGCAAGGGCATATGCCACCTTCCGGCGCTTTATACACCAACTTACTTTTTGACCAAGTTTTACCACCATCTAAGGAGTAGGAGCTAAATATATTATTCTTATCGGCTATTCGCATGTCTAACCACGCTGCATAAACCACATTATCTTTGCCGCTGGCCAGAGCTATAAAGCCTTCTTTAGCTGTTGTGTCACTATTTAGGATGTTAACTGGTTGGCTCCACTTACTTTTGTTATTTTTTAGACGATAGACCATGATCTTACCCGTATGATCTGCTGCGGCCACAATTGTAAAATCCTTAGTAGTAGTAATCTGTGGCCCCCTCGTCATCCCTAAAGCTAACTTCGTTTGTTTGCCGATTCGCTGTGGAGAGGTAAACGACTTACCTAAATCCTTAGAAATAGTATAAAATATTTCCTCTCCCTGACCAAATACCACCTTTACATTGTTGGCTTTATCTATGGTTACGGTAGGTTGCTTCCCGAAAGTACTGACCGTGATAATGGTGGAAGAACTTTTTTTACCAGAAAAGCCGAAGTATAAAAAAGCAGTCAGTAATACAAAGCAAACGGCGGTTAAAGAGTATTTCATGAGATTAGTAAGTAAGATATTTAACTTTTAAGTCAGTTTTTAACCGCTTTCTATAAATGACTTACCTAAGTCCTTTATAGAAAGCTAATATAAATTATTCGGTCCCTAAAGCAAAATCATATTACTCTTAGCTAAAATTCTATAACGCTTCCAGCCATTAGCCTTTTTACCTTTGATTTAAAATAATCAAAATTAGTTTATGGAAACTTTAACTCAAACTCCAGATACTTCTATACAAAAGGCACCCGGAATAAATGCTCAGGCCTCCATGCCGGTTACCGGTATGACCTGCGCTGCCTGTGCTATAAGCGCAGAATCAATTGTTGCTAGTACTCCAGGGGTTTCCCAAGCGAATGTAAATTTTGCCACCCAAACTTTACAGGTTACTTATAATCCCAAGCAGGTTAAAGTAACCGATATGCAAAAGGCACTACAGTCCATAGGGTATGATTTAATTATTGATACGGAGAATGCACAAGAAAAACAGGAAGAAGCTCAACAAACCCATTTCCAGGCTTTAAAGAAAAAAACCTTATTGGCGGGTCTGCTTACTCTACCCGTAGTTATCATTGGGATGTTCTTTATGGATTTGCCTTATGGCAACTGGATAATGATGGCGCTAACTGCACCGGTGCTATTTTATTTTGGTCGAAATTTCTTCGTGAATGCCTTCCGACAGGCCCGGCATGGAAGAGCTAATATGGATACCTTAGTGGCCTTAAGCACCGGTACAGCATTCGTTTTTAGCGTTTTTAATACGTTGTATCCAGAGTTTTGGCATGCTCGCGGTTTGCACCCGCACGTTTATTTTGAAGCTTCCGCTGTAGTCATTGTTTTTATATTATTAGGTAAATTGCTGGAGGAAAGAGCTAAGTCTAATACTTCATCGGCCATTAAAAAGCTTATAGGTTTGCAGCCGAAAACCGTTTGGCTCGTCGAAGGCAACACCGAGCGGGAAGTGCCGGTTTCAACTATTCAAACAGGAAATATTTTATTAGTTCGGGCGGGCGAAAAAGTGCCGGTAGATGGGGAAGTTTCTTCCGGCAATTCTTTTGTAGATGAATCCATGATCAGTGGGGAGCCTGTACCCGTTTCTAAACAAATTGGCGATAAAGTGTTTGCCGGTACCATTAATCAAAAAGGTAGTTTTCGGTTTAGGGCGGAAAAGGTAGGGAGTGAAACCTTACTGGCCCAAATCATTAAACTCGTGCAAGATGCGCAAGGATCCAAAGCCCCAGTGCAAAAGCTAGTTGACAAAATTGCTGGTATTTTTGTACCAGTTGTGTTTGTGTTGGCTTTACTCAGCTTGGTTACCTGGTTAGTTTTAGGTGGGAATAATGGTTTAACTCAAGGATTACTGGCTTTTGTGACTGTATTGGTAATAGCTTGCCCCTGTGCATTAGGTTTAGCTACCCCTACCGCTATTATGGTAGGGGTAGGTAAGGGGGCGGAGCAAGGTATTCTGATAAAAGATGCCGAAAGCCTAGAACAAGCCTACCGTCTGAATGCTATAATTTTAGATAAAACCGGTACTATCACGGAGGGCAAACCAGTTGTTACGGATTTAGTTTGGTCGGATGAAGCTCGTTTTCGGCAAAATGAGTTGAAAGCTGCTTTATTTTCTATGGAGCAACAATCCGAACACCCCCTGGCTGAGGCAGTCGTTCGATATTTACGAGACGAGGTGAGTTCAGCAGTTTCTTTAGACAGTTTTGAAAGCGTAACGGGTAATGGTATAAAAGCTAGCTGGCAAGGCTGGACTTACCAAGTCGGTAGCCCTAAGTATATACATTCCCAAAAAATAACGCTGCCTGCAGAGCTTTCTAGTTTAGCGGATACCTGGACTGATGCGGCCAAAACGGTAATTTATTTTACGGAGAAAAGCAAAGTGGTAGCCATTTTGGCTATTGCCGATAAAGTAAAAGAAACATCCGCCAAAGCTATTCAAGTGCTGCAGCAACGCGGAATTGAAGTTTACATGCTCACGGGTGACAATGCCCGTACAGCTGCTTCTGTGGCAAGGCAAGTAGGAATATCCCATTTTCAAGCGGAAGTAATGCCCAGCGATAAAGCAAATTTTGTAAAGAAACTTCAAAATGAAGGCAAAATAGTGGGTATGGTAGGCGATGGTATTAACGACTCCCAGGCTTTGGCTCAGGCCAATGTGAGCATTGCGATGGGTAAAGGGTCTGATATAGCCATTGATGTCGCTAAGATGACCTTGATTACCTCCGATTTGCAACTACTCCCCAAAGCACTCAAATTATCCCGTTTAACGGTAAATGCCATTCGTCAAAATTTATTTTGGGCTTTTATTTATAACCTGATTGGCATTCCTATTGCAGCCGGAGTACTATATCCGTTATATGGATTTTTATTGGACCCTATGATTGCCGGAGCAGCCATGGCGCTAAGTTCCGTATCGGTGGTAGCTAACAGCTTGCGATTAAAGGCTAAAAAACTTTAAAAGTCCTCGGGTAAAATACTCCTATTTGTCTAGTGCTATTGTCGAGCCGATTGTCGCGAAAGAGCTCTTTTCAAAGCACGATTAAATAGGTAATATAGACCAAATACTGATATAGCGATAAGAGCAATTAAAAGTAATTTGCCACTAGTACCAGTATCTGAATTTTGCAACAAGAGGATTATATCTTGGGCTTGAGTACCTAACCAAAAGAAAAACAAAGTTCGGGGTAACATCCCTACAATACTGGCTAATAGAAATTTGCGCTTATTCACTTTCATCATTGCTAAAATGAAAGTCATTAAGGCAAATGGGAGTACGGGGGATATACGGGTTAATATAATTAGGCTCCAACTTTGATGTTTCAGTTCCTCCATTACTGCCGCGGCTTTCTCAAAATGACTTATAAACTTAAGTAATTTGCCATGATCAATTATTTGAGCCAATTGATACCCAATTAAAGAAGCTAGAGCATACGATATAACTACTCCTGGAAAGCCAGCCCAACCTAGATAAAACCCGGTAAGTAAGGCTATAAACGTTGTAGGAGTTAAAGCGAAAGCCATCGTTATAGAAACAACCAGGAAATAAAATATTGATTGACCTAATGATAGGTTTAGAAGCAAATCCTGGTATTTATACAGTAGAACAGCTAATGTTGAACTCACCGAAACCGGCACGATCACCAGGAGCGCCATAGAAATAAAGGTTCCGAAGTTTTTTTGTAAAAGCTGTTTCAGCATATTTTCTAGTATTTTATAATAGATGCAGGTCGTTCAGAAATTATCTGCTAACCTGTTAAGGGGGTATTAAAAATGATAGGCGGGGAAATCTCGGGTGAATTCATCCTTTTTAAATGTAGGATTCACTTGTAAATCGTGATACTCATATCTTTCAAAGAATCCTAACTCGTCATAAATAACCTGTACCAAAGGAAGAAATGTTTTCTTGTCAATAAAAAGAATAGTTTTCTTCGCGTAAGAATTGGGCAGCACCAGAGTCTGACCGGCTTTTAAACCAGTGTAATCTTTTAATTTATTTAATTCCTTTATCTTAAATTCATTTAGATAAAGTTTCTGGGCAATATTAAATACATCTTCCCCGGGCTTAACCTGGTAGTTGTATAGCTTATAGGGGGTGTAATTAATAACTATTTTATAACACTCCTTTCCATCAAACACCACATCTCCTTCGTATTTAAAAATATTTGGAAACGCATTTCCAACCTTTTCATAAGCATCCCGAATGATCTTTGCGGTATATTTTGGATTAGCCGCAAATAAATTATGATGGCTGCCGCTGCGTACCAAGCTACCATTGGGATCCAGATTTAAACTGATGTAAGGAAATGCATTCGGATGGACTAAAACTTTGTTATTATTCTCTCCTTGCCGCCATAAGGCCTCTACCCCTTTACTGGGTTTAGCAATGTAGGCGTACACCCAGAAGGGAGATATATTTACTTTGATATGTTGTTCTCCCTCCCTGTTCCGGTTTTCTCGGCGTTCCCAATCCTTCATGATAAATTTAACTGTTCGCAACTGCTTAACAGAAACAAACATTTTCTCCATGATTTCTTTACTGGAGATAGTGCTCTGCCGGCTATTTTGGCTTATTCCAAAAACAGAAATGAATAAAAAAAATACAAGTGGATTAATAAGGATAAGGATCTTTTTAAATTTCATACTCATTCTGCCTGCCCGTTAATGGGTAAAAGCATGCATTTAGCTTTTAATTTGTTTACGCAGCAATTGCGCATTAAGGGCTACGATAATCGTACTTAGACTCATTAAGGCGGCACCGATGGCTGGCGACACCATAATTCCCTGTTTATAGAGTACCCCGGCGGCTAATGGTAAAGCAATCACGTTATAAGCGGTGGCCCATATTATATTCTGGATCATCTTGCGGTAGGTCGCCTTGCCGAAAAGAATTAATGAGGCAATATCTTTCGGATTGCTGTTTACCAGGATGATATCAGCTGTTTCCGCTGCTACATCCGTGCCGGATCCTACGGCAATACCTACGTCGGCCTGGGCTAATGCCGGCGCATCATTTACCCCATCTCCGGTCATAGCCACGAACTCACCGGTGGCTTGTAATTCCTTTATCTTGTCCTGTTTCTGGTGCGGTAACACGTTGGCTAAAAAGCCATCCATTTTCAGGAAGTCACTAACACTTTTTGCTACCCGGTCGTTATCACCGGTAAGTAACAGGTTTTTAATGTTGTTAGCTTTTAAAATTGCGATAGCTTCAGCTGACTCCGGACGTATTTGGTCTTTCAGGCTAATAAATCCAGCCACTTGGTTATCGATTAAAATATAAACAACCGTTTCAACTCCTTCTTCTGCATCGCTTTTGGGAACCTGGATGCCAAATTCTTGAATATAATTTGGCCCTACTACCTTTACCGATTTGCCCTCTACAATACCTTCTAATCCTTTGCCGGGTAAATAGTTAAAACTTTCAGCAGCAGGAATACTAATACTTTCGGCTTTTACTCGTCTTAATATTCCTTGAGAAATATAATGTTCTGAATTTTGTTCCACTCCAGCAGCCAGCCTCAACAGCTCTTTCTCTGAAAAAACGGGATTAAAAGAAACAATACGAGCTAATTCGTGAGATCCTTGCGTTAAGGTGCCAGTTTTATCAAAGATGATAGTGGTGATTTTTCGGGAATTCTCAAAAGCAGTGCGGTTCCGGATTAATAATCCATTTTTAGCAGAAATAGCGGTGGAAATAGCAACTACTAACGGTACTGCCAAACCCAAAGCATGCGGACAAGAAATAACCATTACCGTTACCATTCGCTCCAAGGCAAATGATAATTCAGCTCCTAATAAAAGCCATACCACAAAGGTGGTAAAACCAGCAAATAGAGCGATGTACGTGAGCCAGCGGGCAGCTTTATCAGCTAAGTTCTGGGTATCTGATTTGGTCTTTTGAGCTTCCTGAACTAGGTTTATTACTTTGTTTAAATAGCTATCCTCCCCGGTACTTAGCACTCTTACCTTTAAAGAACCATTGCCATTGATAGAGCCACCAATAACTTTACTGTCCTTTAGTTTCTGTACCGGCTTACTTTCGCCAGTCAGCATGCTTTCATTTATATAACTTTCTCCTTCTTCTATCAAGCCATCTGCTGGAACTTTCTCCCCTGGTTTTACCAAGATCAGGTCGTTCTTTTGTAACGCATCAATCCGAATATTAACTGTTTCCCCATTTTTTAAGATATGAGCTTCCAAAGGCATTAAACTAACTAACAACTCTAAAGCTTTAGAAGCACCCAATACAGATTTCATCTCTATCCAGTGCCCCAGCAGCATAATCACAATAAGGGTAGCCAGTTCCCAGAAGAAGTCCATCCCCTCTAACCCAAAAACGATGGCCGTACTATACAAGTAAGCTACTGTTATAGCAATGGCGATTAAGGTCATCATGCCAGGAGAGCCTTTTTTCAGTTCATCCTTTAAACCCGTTAGGAAAGGCCAACCCCCGTAAAAGAAGATAATAGAAGACAACCCAAAGGCAATGTACATGTTGTAGGATATCTCTAAATGGTACCCTAAAATATGTTGTACCATGGGACTGATAATAATTACCGGAATGGAGAGGAACAGCGAAATCCAAAATCGTTTCCGGAAGTCATCGATCATCATGGCATGATGGTCATGACCATGCTCAGCGTGCGCCATGTGGCTATTACTCTGAGTTGGCATAGCCTGGGAGTTGCCATGCATTGTCTTATCTACTAACTGGTTTTTTTTCTGATCAGTTAACTCTTGAGCCTCTGCTTTTACTGGTGAGTGCCCATGATAATGGTTATGATCCATAGCTGATTATTTGATGTGGAAGGAGATAAAAAAAGGATAACCAACTAGCTGATTATCCTTTTTAAGATTTAGTTTTTACTTAAGCGGTTCAATCTGATAACCGGCCTTTTCAACCGCCTCTATCACATTATCTTCATCCAGATTTTCGCCTTCTACCGTTAAAATCTTATCCGGATTAGCGGTATCTACCTGCCATTTTTCAATATCTTCTTTAGCATTTAAGAACGGAGTAACGGCAGAAACACAGCCACTGCATTTAATATTAGTTTTAAATTGTAGGGTATTCATAAGATTAACTTTATGGTTTAATTTACTTTTAAAAACAGAAGGACTTGAATGGTACTACTGTTTACAGTGGTAAAGTTACCAAGCAACCCAAGGCTAATTGTGACAAAATTTCAATTAAGAGTTATAAGATTTTGCCCTGTGTTGTTATGATTAAATCATCTATGATAGTTAATTTAATTACTGTGGTAGTTTGTAATTAGTATGGCTTATGTTCTAAAAGCCAATCCTGTAGTTCTTTAATGTCCATCATCTGGCTATCAATGATGTTTTGTGCCATTGTTTTAATTTCCGGGCTGTTACCGTATTTCAAAACAGATTGGGCGTTTTCCATAGCTGCCTGGTGATGAGGAATCATGAGCTGAGCAAAATCCTGATCTGTTGCACCAGTTAGTACTCGCAAATCACTTTCCCGGTCCATTTTATCCATTGATTCCATAACTTCCATATGAAACTCCATGTTCATGGGTTGATCGGGCTGATAGGAGTTTAGGAAGGAATTAAATTGTTGGATCTCCTGTTCCTGTTCCGTTTTAATCTTTTGGGCCATGGCCTTCATTTCCGCATCTACTCCGTGTTCCAGCTCTTCATTTGCCATATTAATAGCTCCCTGGTGGTGCATGACCATCATTTTAGCAAAATCCACATCGGGTTCACTATTCATCTGCATCTTATCCATTTCTGCCATCATGGAATGCATAATCGTCATCATCTCATTTTGGTCGTGTGGTGTGGTAACTAAACCAGTTGCATCTTCATCATCACTATCACACGATGCTACTATAAAAGTGGTTAATAAAATTCCCAAAAATTGGGCAAGGTAAATTCTATGTTTCATTGTAATAATATGTAAGGTTTAAAAATTTTAAAGTCTATAAACAGGCCAAATAATCAAGGCTCATATGGATAAGGAAGCCTATGGCTAGTACCCTAAGTTTTGGTATGATGAGTAATAAACTATATAAGGCAATGGCCCAATAGGTATGCAAAAAATGGAAACCAATACTGCACCGTTCTGGGTCATACATGGGTACAGCGAATAAATGGTCTATGTCCAGAATTATTCCAGCTGCCATTATAGCCCCAGCCTTCAACCAATTAGCTCGGTAAAAGAAGTATGCCACACCTGCTGGAACCAAAATATGGAGCAACAAGTGTATCATAGATACTTCAACTTACTGTTAGCAAGGTTGTGCCAGTGCATCTACCCTTCCATTTAGTAAATTAGGCTGGCTAAAGACCGGCATGCTTCTTCACAGCGGCGACAAGCTTCGGCACAGGCGCGACAATGATCCATGTGAGCCGCATGCTTTTCACATTCTTCGCCACAAGTGGAACAAATGGTAGCACAAGCTTCTAGAAATACTTTGGCATTATCGGAATCGCGAGCTAGAGCATCGGCAGTGGTCCGGCAGATAGCGGAACAATCGCGATCCAGCTGAATACACCGCACCATCATCTTAACATCTTCTTCCTGTAAGCAAGCCGTAGCACAATGCTCACACTCGGCAGCGCAAGCCACTAAGGCTTCAATAATTGGTTTATACTGGGATTTATGCATAATTTATAAATATTAGGTAAAACATAATTTATTAAAGTCTCTGAATTTTAGTCAGTGGCTTATTCTATTGTTTTACCTAATATTTATATAACTCGTTTTATATAATCCCTGATAAGAGTTGTATAGTTTGGTTAAGTAGTTATTAAAATTACCATATTTTGGAAGAATCTCCCAGATGCAGGAAGTTGTATAATTATTGAAAATGTTTTTATAATTCTGTTAAAAAGTAAAACGATCCTAATTTATAACTAAGAAAAATTCTTAAAAAAAAAGCGTTTGTACTAGATTAAACCCTCTTTTATTATTTTCGACTCATTTGTTTATCTCTTCTTCAAACTAGGACACTTATAACGCTTGATTTACCGAGGCGTATAATTTCTAGTATTTCAATATATTAATTCTAATATTAAAAGACCAACCATAAACTATGAAGAGAATGCGAATAACTATTAAATGGAGTACTTGGATCTGCGGTTTAGTAATGATTTTTACTGCTTGTAACCAGAATGCGAGTAAGACGGAAACAACTGATACTGAACAAACCGAAGATCATTCAGGTCATGATATGGAAACTAGCAGCACCAATAATAAAATGATGGACCTTATGCATCAAAATATGATGGCTATGCAGGAGATGAAAATGATGGGTGATGTGGACCATGATTTTGCTCAGATGATGGCCACTCACCACGAAGGGGCACTCGCTATGGCTCAGGAAGAAGCCGATAATGGTAAGGATACCATGCTGGTAAATATGGCTAAGAAAACGCTAACTGCTCAAAAAGAAGAACAAAATAAGCTGAAAAATTTTACTGATAGTCATGAGCCAGTTACCAAGGATACTGCATCTTCTATGAAGCTGATGCAACCGATGAAGGCCATGATAGCTGGTATGGACCATAACATGAAAGGCACCACTGACCATCATTTTGCAAGTCTAATGAGCATGCATCACCAAAGCGGCATTAACATGGCTAAAGCCTATCTACCGCATGCCAAAATACCGGAGCTAAAAACCATGGCGCAGAAAATAATAGACGACCAGCAAAAAGAAAAACAGCAGCTAGATTCTTGGCTGCAAGAACAGCCGAAGTAATTATTTACTTTATTGTATAGCTTTTTACCATTATAAAGCGATTCCTTTAGGGAATTGCTTTATAATGATGTTGCCTGTTATTTGTTCCTGATATAAAATACCTTCGTTAATCCAATAACAATTTATAAGCCTTTTTTAGACCGTTAAACATAATTGTTTTAATTCTACTGCCAACAATAAGGAAAAATGAAATACAATTACTATGAAAGAAAGAGCGAAGAAATGTCAAAGGAGCAATCCATTTGGATTGAGACAAATATTGGAAGAATATCAGAAAGTGAAAATGTCCTTTTTGTATTTCAAGCTGAAACAGAAGTATTATTAATTACAGACAAAAGCATCTTCTTCCCGCGTAGAAATACAAGAAACAAAATTAGTTACAATGAGATAAAAAGTTTAAAAATAGCAGGAGATGTATCTGTAAAGGTACTTACTGACGAAGAAACTTTTATAATAGATTTAGTAGAACCGATAGATAAAGTAAAGATCTTTAGCGCTTTACAATTACTTATAGATAATTCTAAAAAAAACATAGAAACTACTTTTGAAGATACTCACAAGATTCTTAATGAATTTATCGTTTTAAAATACCCTTTAAACCAATCACAGCATAAATTACCTCAAGTATATCTTAAACAATTTGGATATTTAAAAGGTAATCAGTGGATGGTTTCTATTTTGGAAAAAGAGTTAACTTATTCAAAACAGAAAAGTATAGGTAGCTTTACTACTGAAACAAATGTATTTGATATAGATAGTGAAGATGATAGGTTTCCAAGAATGTTTGAAACAATGAATGCGGATTTGGAAAACCTATATCATGAGATGCTAGATGATATTTCAAAAAATAAATTTATACCTGATAAGTGCTGGGAAATAATAGTCCAGATTACTCCTAATTTGATGGTGCGTTCAGATTATTGGAGAAATTTTGTTTGTGAAATTTTAGATACTCCCAATAAAGACACTTTTTTATTAAGTACTTTAAGTGTTCATGCGCAATCCGTTCATGAACTACAAGAATTAAAGAACAGATATTTTTATAAAGTTTTAAGTGAAGGAGAGATTAACCAGAGTAAAGTAAATAGAATATTATTACACTTTTTAAATTACATTTTTCATCATCTTTTAACATTTGATTTAATTATAATTGAAGCGCCAGAAGATAAAGGATTTTTTACTTCTGATAATCCAGTTAACTTCAAAGTAAATCAGGAAGAGGGTCAATTAGGTTTGTATAATAAGAATACAGAAATATTCCTTCCATTATCAAAAAAGTACTTAGCATATTTTCACCACAAAAATTCCAGTGAACAAAATGCTCCGTTAAGAAAGTTGAAAAACAGGGGTGTATACAAAGTTGAAGAGGTATTGACAGAAGATGAGTATACAAGCTTAATTCAAGAGGAAATAATTAAGAATTCAGATAAATTAATTATTTTTCCAGGAGAAGTAAAATACCGGAAAGAAAAATAACTTTCTTAAATTTTAGGTATCCGCCTTCTTTAATCTATCTAACGGCAACCTATCCCGAATAGCTTGCTTTTTATACTCCGAAGGCGTATATCCAGTTATGGTTTTGAATTGCTTAGAAAGATGACTTAAACTACTGTAATGCAAGCGAGACGCAATTTCTCCTAAAGACAGCTCTTCATAATCTAACTGCGCTTTTATATATTCTATTTTTTGCAGAATGATAAACCGTTCAATGGTCATGTTTTCAACCGAAGAAAAAACATGACTAAGAGTACTATAATCTTTTCCGATAGCCTGGCTTAAGTAAGTAGAATAAGTGGTAGTTATTTTCTCGCTTTTATGATGGATTAAGTCAATGATACAAGTTTTAATTTGTTCTACTAACTTTAGTTTTTTATCAACTAACAGCTCAAAGCCATAGTCCTCTAATACTATTAATACCTTCTCTTTTTCAGTTGCTTGCAATGGCCTTGTTAATTCTACTAAGCCTAATTGTACATCCAGAACAGGTATTTCCAAGCGGGCAAACTGCTCTCGTATTATCCGGATACAGCGTGGGCAAACCATATTCTTAATATGTAGCGTAACCTTGTTATCGGGGGCCAATGGTTCCATTAATTTTAGAAAGTTAGATTCTGAATTAATGATAGTGTTGTTCCAGGTATTTACCTTGAGGACCTACCCCTTCAATATGCACGAGCTGCGCACCGTAATGGCCAGCCATGCTGACAACATATCCAGCACCAATAAGGATGACTGCTGCTACGGCTATGCTCCAGCGCTTGCCCGGAAAAACCAGTACGCTTAATAATTGAGCTAGTAAACCCAAACCAGCCAAATAAATAGTATAATCCGCGTATTTATCATGCTGCTCCAAGACTAGCTTGGCATGAGCTGATAAGCCGGAAGTATGCGGGTGAGACCAATGGGAGGAAGCATAAGCGGTGATAAAGCCTACCAGTACCATGATGGTTACTGCCCAATTCAATTCTTTTTTCTGAAATAGAATATTGACGAATTGCATGGCTGCCGCAATCATCAGTAGCATTATGGGGAAATGAACAATTAAAGGATGAATGTGCGGAAAGTCCGAGAATGAAGCATGTACTTTTTCCGGATTAGCGACATGTTCTGCATGCTCTGCCGGAGTATTGTCTTTTAAAGCTATGGTATCATTCGTTTCTTTAGGTTCTTGCTTGGTATTTTCGGTCGAAGTAACCTTGGCTTTTTTCTGGTGTTTTTCTCCCCCATGCGCCATAACCTTTAAAGGACTTAAAGCCAGGATTAGTAATAAAAAGCTTAGGAGACAAACGATAATAATTGGTTTCATTTTGTTAGTTGAGCTTGGTGTTGGGGAGAATTATATTATTGCCGGATAGTCAATCCATTCGGTTTTTTACCTACCGGAATAGTGGCCGTAACTGTATGGTCTGCTACCCGGATAACGGAAACGGTGTTTGCTCCTTGATTGGTGACGTAAGCGGTCGCGCCATCCTGGGAAAAAGCAATGGCGTGGGCATCAGCTCCCGTAGGAATGCGGCCTTGCAAGATCCACTGGTTATTATTTTCTGTAAAGAATACGATTTGACCATTGGTAGCATCACTCACCCATAACTCCTGCTTGGCAGGATGATACGCCACATAACCCGGCTTAAAGCCCAGGGTAATGGTTTCTGTAACAGTGCTGGAGACTACGTCTATCTCCGTCACGGTTCCGTCCGTTTCATTGTCCACGTATACATAGCCATTAGCAGCCGGCCAAGCTCCTACCGGATCTTTGCCAACCGGCACGGTAGTTAGCACCATTTTAGTGCTAGGATCAATGATGGAAACAGTAGCATCCATGGTATTCGCGGCAAACACTTTGGTGCCATCGGTGGAGAAAGTTACTTCCGATAATCCTTTCCCGACGTTAATGGTGTTTTTCAGGCTCCAATTGCCGGTATTGTAAACTAGTACCTGGCTTTGTAGCTCATCTTCTTGCGCAATCCATAATTCTGAGCCGTTCGTATTAAAAACTCCGTTATGGGGCATTTTGGGCAGCATTATTTCCTGCTCTATCTTTCCCGTATAACTATTCAGGACCATAACTTTAAATCCTTCCATGTCCCCCATCCCACCCGGGTCATGGCCACCACTTAAATCAGTACTGGTAATCGCTACGGCTAGCTTTGTTTTATCCGGGCTTAGGTTGATATGGTGCGGGAAAGTGGCTCCATTCAAGGAAATTTGCTCCTTGTGGGAGATATCATTTAAATTAAGTACCTCTATCGTATTTGATTCTCCATTCACCACATAGGCCGCCGGATAATTGATATCTAATACTTCTCCATTATCCATATCATCCATGTCGTCCATGTCTGCTTCGGTATGAAAATTACAGGAAGTAAAGGCCAGTAATAGAAAGGCTATCGAGAGAGTTTTAGATTTTGTAAGGAACATGATTTTTAAAGGTTATAGAGTACTATTGACTTAATTGCTGAAATATTACAAACCCAATGAGGCTGGCTAACAAAGCGTACCAGGCTAATCGCAGGTAGGGCTTTTTCCTTTTGGGCGGTTCGGTTTGGCAACAGGATTTCATCTGATTATTAATGGTCATGACCGGTCATTTGATCCGAGCCGTTCTTTAAAACGGACTCGCTGTAGAGTAAATATGTCCCCGTTACTACCACCGTATCGTTAGCGTGAAGCCCTTTTGCAATAGCTACCTGATTCGCACTTTCGGCTCCCAGGGTAACCATTTTGGAATTAAAGGTATTTTCGCCCGTTTTCACCCAAACGTGTGCCCCCCGGGCATCCCGGATAACGGCATCGAGCGGTAAGGTTAGTGCTTGATTTACCCGAGCTGGTAAATTAATGGTAGCTTGGGTACCTGGGATCAGGAGGCCTTTCGGGTTAGGTAGTTTGGCCCGGGCAACTACGACTTGGCTGTTCTGACGGAATTCCGGATTGATAAAAGTTACTTTGGTTTTGATAGGATCCGGTATGCCGGGTACGGTAACTTCAATGGGAGTGCCTACTTGTAGCTGTGCAGCCTCCTGCGCGTATAGCTCAGCTTCTACCCAAATGGTATTAAATCGACTTAAGCGGTAGAGCAAGCTTCCTTCGGCTACATACACACCTTCGGCCGTAGCTATCTCGGTTATGATTCCGGAAGTTGGAGCTAGAAAGGTAATGCGGGCGTCTAACTGACGGGTTTGCGCAATCCGGTTTACCTGGGCATTCGATAAGCCCATTAACAAGAGTTTTCTTTTGGCCGCAGCCAGGATAGAGGCAAATTGTTTTTCCTCCGGGAAGGCTTTCACCTGGTCCAGGGCTAATAAATATTCTTGTTCCAGGGTAAGTAATGATTCGCTGTAAAGGTCGTAGAGTGGTTGTCCTTTTTGGATGGATCTTCCCGTCTCCTTTACATATAATCTTTCAATCCGGCCGGCGGCGCGGCTGCTGATTAAATCCGCCTGGGTCTGGTCCACGGCTAAGCGCCCGGTCAAGATAGTATTACTACCTACCTGCTCCATTTGAATCGGTCGGGTAGATATATTGCCCAGCTTCATCTGGGTTTCGCTAAGCATGATGCTACCAGCATTCTTTTCAGTTGAAGCTTGATTTTTCACTGGTACCAGGTTCATGCCGCAAATAGGGCAAGAACCGGGGGCACTTTCCACAATTTGCGGGTGCATCGGGCAGGTAAAAGTAGTACCTGCTTCGGTTTTTCCAACCTCATGGTGCTCGTGCTTATCTTTGTTGGTGCATGCGCCTATGGTAAAAGCCATTAGCCACAGGAATAATATTTTAAGGATCTTTTTCATTTGTTATTTTCCGCTACCCGAATAAAACTTTCGCTATCTACCAGAAACTGGGCATTGGCCGCTATCACATTTTTGGCACTCAGCCCGGATAATACTTCCACCATACCATTGGCCCGTTCGCCAACTTGAACACTTTGAGGTTTAAAAACTCCGTTGACTTTTAGAAAAGCCACGGATTGTGTGCCAAGATCCAGCACGGATTCTTTTGGTACCCATAAGGCAGTACCGGTATTGTAGCTAGCTTTACCCGTGATTAGCTGACCAATTAAAGTAGATTTGTCCTGAGTTGGAAGGGAGGCCCGAACGCGAGCAAAGTTCTCTTGGGCTTCGTAAACCGGTTCCACTAAACTTACTTTAGCGGACACTGTTTGACCGGGTAATTGGTTAAAGGAAATGGTAATGGGAGTTCCCTTGGTTAGTTGCTTAGCCTGGCTGCTGGCCACGTTAAATTGGGCCCATACCTGAGAAGCATCAATCACTTTTAATAAGGCCTGTCCGGTAGTCACGTACATGCCTTCCCGAACGGCAAAACCGTTGCTTGGCGTTGTTGGGCCAGAATTGCCGCTAACTCCCATTGACCCGCTCGTACTTGGAGTACCACTTCCCATGCTATTCATGCCATCTCCGCCGGATGCCGAGGAAGTAGCGGGAGCTGTAGGAGCAGGCGCTGCCGTAATAGCAGGGTCAAGCACATATCCGGTATAAGGACTATACACCGAAAAAGTATAGTTCTCTTGTCCACTCTGAATCAACTGATTTATTTGCCCCGAAGTGGCTCCTAATAATTGCAGTTTTTGTTTCGCTCCATTAATTAGAGAAGTATTCGAAGGGTCGTTTTTAAGCAGATATACCAATTCTTTCTGCGCGGTCACCAGTTCCGGACTGTAGATGTCGTACAGTTTTTGTCCTTTGCGCACCAGTTGGTAATTAAACTGTACATATAACTTTTCAATGCGGCCTCCGAAACGGGCCGGAATAATGGACTGTTGCCGGGTATCATAAGTCACCACCCCGCTCAGGAGAATCTCATTTTGCACCTGCTTTTGGATTGGCTGCGTGGTTTTTACATTGGAGACTACCGTTTGATTAGCGGGTTGCAATAAATAATTTAAGTCCGAGGATATGGCTGTCGCCGGAGTGCTTGCAGTTTGTTTAGCCACTAAGGTCATACCGCATACCGGACAATCACCCGGTTTATCTCGCACAATTTGCGGGTGCATCGGGCACGTGTATTCTATTCCGGCTGCCGTCTCCGCTTCATGATTATGATTCTCTTTACAGGCCGTGAAAGTAAAAGGCACCAGCAAAATCAATAACCCAATTATCTTATTTTTCCAGTTCTTTCTCATAATTTACACCCGTCAGATATAGTTGCTCCAGGTTATTAAGGTATTCCATCTGAGCCATGTTTAATGCTTCCCAAGCATCAATTACCAGCGGCAGTTGGCTGGTATTCTGTTCATAGCTAAGCATGGTAGTTTCGTAATTGCGGCGAAGGGCGGGTATGATTTTAGTTTCATAATTTTGCACTTGGGTCCGTTTGGTTTGTAACTCCAGTGCCATACTCTTCAGCATGCTTTGCGCTTCATTTAAGATGTTCTCCCGGCCTTTCTGCATACCCGCAATTTCCAGATTCATAGCCTTTATATTGGATTTGTACATGCGGGATGACCACGGAGCAATAGGAATAGAAACCATTCCCATAGCCGTAAAAACTTGCGGCATCATCCGGTCCCGAGGCATCATGTTCTCGAATCGGAGACTAAAATCCGGCCTGCTTTGCATGCTTTCCACGCGTAGGTTAAGCCGCATCGATTCTATGGTGCGGTCAATTTGGCGCACGTCACTCCGAAAAGTACTCAAAGTAGCCGTATCGGTTAGGGCAGTCAGGTGGGGTAGCTGTACTAAGGTATCTACCGCAAAGAGATTGTCCTGCGGCAGATTCATTAACATGTTAAGTTGGATGTTTTTCATGCTTATCTCACTCTGGTTCATGAGCAGCATGTTTTCTACTTCTCCTAATCGTCCCTCAGCTTTGTATATACTGCCTAGCGAGCTTTGATTGTAGGGATAGCGCACCCGGGATAGCTTTAGCATAAACTGCATGATGCGTTGGCTTTCCATTAGCACGGCTTTTTTCCTTTCCAGCACTACCCACTGGTAATAAGCTGTTTTAGCTTGGGACCGTAATTGGTTATAGGTGTTATCTCTGCCGGCCTCTTCTATGGCCGCTTTGGAAAGTTGATACTTCTCCTTAGCTCGCAATTTGGCTGGGTTTGTAATATCTTGTTCCACTGCGGTCATGATCATTCCTTTATCCCGGTCTTCCATAATCATCTGACCTAGGTAGGGGTACATAAATACACCCGCGCCTATCATTGGGGCCATTTGGCTTTTAGCACCTTCTGCCATGGCATTCTGTGCTTGCGCCCGATAAGCAAATTCCTTCAGCATGGGATTATTGCGGGAAATATATTGCAAGACGGTATCCAAGGGTAAAACCCGAGTTTGGGCTTGGGTTGCCAAGCCTAACAGCAACAGGAAACCTGTTATATATACTTTAATGCTTAACATCGTAAATTTCAATTTTGCCGTGTTTCTTCAATTCATACTCTTTTGTCATTTCAAACACTACTGGAGTCACGAGCAGGATGTGAATGGAAGAGGTAAAGACCCCGCCAATCAGGGGAAGAACAATGGGCAGCATCACATCCGTACCTACACCGGTCGCCCACATCACCGGAATCAAACCAAACAGCGAAACGGAAACGGTCATAATTTTAGGACGTAGGCGTTTGGCGGCACCCATGAACACATAATCCCGAATGTCCTGTTTGGTGATAGTTTGGCTAGAATTGCCTTTGTCCGCTACTAGTTGGTCCATCGCTTCGTTCAGGTAAACGACCATAACCATGGCTGTTTCTACTGCCAAACCAAACAAGGCAATAAAGCCCACCGCTACCGCTACTGATAAGTTAATGCCGTAGAAGTACACGATAAAAACCCCGCCAATCATCGCGAATGGGATAGTTACCAGGTTTAACAAAGCTTCTTTGAAAGATCCGAAGGAGAAGTATAAAATCAGAAAAATGATAATGAGCACCAGGGGAATAATGAATTTTAAGGTTTGGTTAGCCCTGATTTGATTCTCCCATTGCCCACTCCATTCCAGTCGGTAGCCATTCGGTAAATTAGTTAATTCACTGTTTAGCTTTTGAATCGCTTCCTGCACCGTACTACCTAAATCCCGGTCCCGTACATTAAACAATACCGCCCCCCGCAGTTGGGCATTTTCGGAGGCAATCATGGGCGGACCATCCACAAAACGCACATCAGCAACCGCCGAGAGAGGCACGGTACCCCCAGCTCCTAGTTTTATGGGGATGCGCCGGATGCGGTCAAGGCTATTGCGATACTCCTGAGCCAAGCGCAGGTTTATGGAGAAGCGCTGCCGCCCTTCAATGGTATTACCTATTGACATTCCGCCCAAGGCAGACTCCACAATGGCATTCACATCATTTACTGCTAAGCCGTAGCGACCTAGTTCCTCGCGCCGCGTTTGGATTTCGAGGTATTTCCCACCCGTTACGGGCTCAATGTATAAATCTTTCACTCCCGGAATAGCTTGCAAAGCATTGCGTACTCTTTGGGAAACCTGGGCAATAGAATCCAGGCTTTGGCCATAAACTTTTACTCCTACATCCGTTCGGATTCCGGTAGCCAGCATGTTAATGCGGTTAATAATGGGCTGGGTCCAGCCGTTTATTACTCCTGGAATCTGAAGTTTTTGGTCCAGTTCGGCTATAATTTTAGCTTTCGTCATACCATCCCGCCATTCCGACTCCGGTTTTAGCTGAATGATGGTTTCGATCATGCTGATGGGCGAATTATCAGTGGCCGTGTTGGCCCGTCCAGCTTTGCCCAATACCTGAGCTACTTCCGGTACAGATTTAATAATCTTATCTTGTACCTGCAGGATCCTTTTAGCTTCAGCGTTAGAAATATCCGGCAAGGTTACCGGCATAAAGAGAATAGAACTTTCATCGAGCGGTGGCATAAACTCCGAGCCTAACCGGAAAAGCATGGGAATAGCCACTAGAAGAGCCAGAATGTTTATGCCGATGGTGGTCTTCCGCCATTTTAAACACCAGCGTAAAATAGGCCCATAAACCCGCTCCAAGCCCCGGTTAATGGGATTACTACTCTCGGGCTTGAATTTGCCCTTCAGAAAAAGAGATAGCAGCACCGGGGTAACCGATATGGCCACGAAAGCATCTACAATCAGAATAAATGTTTTGGTCCAGGCTAAAGGACTGAATAACCTACCTTCCTGTCCGGTTAGTAAAAATACCGGCAGGAACGAAGTGATAATAATAATGGTACTCCAAAACACGCTGGGACCAACCTGCTTCGAAGCTTTTTCTATAATAACTAATCGGGTTTCCTTATCCATGATTTTCTTTTATTTGAGCTTCGGCCAAGTGCCTATAAGCATTTTCCACCATCACAATGGCATCATCCACAATCACCCCAATGGATAAGGCAATACCCGTTAACGACATAATATTAGAGGAAATACCGAAGGCATTGAGCAGGATAAAACCGATAGCTATCGAGAGGGGTAATTGAATAATAATTATGAGCGCACTGCGCCAATGAAAAAGGAAAAGGAATACAATAACCGAGGCTACTACCATTTCCTCAATAAGGGTGGTTTTCACCGAATTCACCGAATCGTTGATCAATCCGCTGCGGTCATAAACGATGTTGAACTTTACTCCTTTCGGTAAGCCAGCAGAAGCTTCCTTCATTTTAGCTTTCACATTGGCAATCACCTGGGCGGCATTCTCACCGTAACGCATCACGACAATGCCCCCAACCGCTTCGCCCTCGCCGTTTAGATCAAAGATGCCTAAACGACTTTCGCCGGTCATTTGCACGGTGGCAATATCGCTTACCCGGATTGGTATAGTATTTTGGGTGGTTATAGGAATATTTTCAATTTCTTCAGTAGATTTCAGGTACCCAGTCGTTTTAATGATGTAACCAATGTCGCTCATCTCAAATTTGCGGCCGCCACTCTCATTATTGTTGGCTCGTACAGCTGCCATTACTTCCGGCACTGATAAGTTAAAATAGGTTAATTTGTTGGGATCCAGGGTAACCTGGTACTGCTTCTGGAAGCCGCCGAAAGAGGCAATTTCACTTACCCCGGCTACATTCTGGAGCGCGAATTTCACGTACCAATCCTGAATAGCTCGCTGTTCCCCTAAGTCCATACCGGGAGCATCCAGCGTGTACCATAAAATATGCCCTACTCCAGTGCCATCAGGTCCTAAAGTGGGGACGGCTCCTTCGGGCAGTAATCGGTTCGCATAATTTAGCCGTTCCAGTACTCGTTCCCGGGCCCAATATATATCGGTTTTGTCCTCAAAAATAATGTAGATGAAGCTCATGCCGAACATGGATACGCCTCGTACATAGTTCACCTGGGGCAAACCTTGCAGGTTTGTTACCAACGGGTAGGTTATCTGGTCTTCGATAATTTGCGGACTGCGGCCCATCCACTCCGTGAAAACGATTACCTGGTTTTCCGATAAATCCGGAATAGCATCTACTTTGTTCGTGCTGACCGAGTAAATACCCCAACCGAACAGTCCCGCCGCTATTAAGAGCACAATCATGCGATTGCGTAGTGAAAAAGAAATTAGTTTACCTATCATAACTCGTAGGAATTGCCCTCCCGGATCCAATCACCGGGAGGAAGAAATTGTTAATTTAGTGCTGTTCGCCTTCTTGGTGCTCGTGTTCTGCGGAGGCCACTTTTTCCAGGTTCATACCACATTTCGGGCATTTACCAGGTTCATTGCTGGTAACTTCTGGGTGCATGGAACAGGTGTAGGTGACCCCTGCAACTTCTTGTTTTGTTTCGGTCTGCTCAGTGGTACTTTGCTTGGTTTCACCACTATTACACGCAGTGAACAAGGTCAATCCCAATAGGGAAAGGTTTAATACAAGGGTTTTCATAAAGAGTATTTTTTAAATAAGTGATTTCTTTCTGGACAAGGAACATTCCTTCAGCCATAAGGCTTTTAGATGCTCCTGTTTTGCCAAGAGTATGTTTAAAGACCAGGTTAGCAAAACCTGAAAAAATAAAAAAGGGTGATTGTAAAATCCAGTTTGATTCTAGAAGGACAAGTAACTAGCTGAACAGAAAGTAGAACTAGCCAAACATTTTAATTAAATGCTAGCTATTATAGCCAAAGATGGCAAGCCTTTCTGATAAGTAATCTTGAATGGATTTCACAGTATAGAAGTCAATACCAGCGCAGAAAAATAGCTGATGCTCCTAAAAAAGAAGGGGTACTAAATAATAAATGTTTGATGTAGAATGCCGATAAACCTACCAGAGACTGGAGGAGGCAAGGTAAAATGAGGAGTTCTTTCCAGGATAGCCGGCCGAATACTTTCCGAAAAGTCTGGGAAGGATCCCGGTTCTTTCGCAAACTTGGCTATTTGCTGGGTAGTAGAATTAAAAGTTGTCGAAGAGGCCACACCTTGCTGTATGATGCAAGGCATATCACCACAAGGTTTACGCGTAGTTTTGGCATCTTTGGCACAGCAACAGTCTGAATCGGACACGAAACTAATAGCTATACTTTTCTCCCCAGCACAATGCGCTACACGCACCCGGAATCCTGTAGAAGCCAGTAAGATGGCAACTACCAAACACAGGTGTACGAATTTTTGCATTGCTTTCATTTGGGGAATTTACAATATAACTGTAAAACGGGATTTGCTTGTTAGGGTTTGAGTCTAATATATTTCTTCTTTTACAAAAGTAAAGACTATGTAATAAAGACTGTTATATAATTATAGAAAAAAGTTATATAACTCGGTTAAATCATAAAACCAAAATATTTACAAAGCAGGAAAATATGAGATTAAATTTGTTCTGCTTAACACGAAGTAACTTATAAAAATAATTAGCTCATTTGATAGTTGATAAAAGGATTCAAAGTTTAATCAATTAAGCATTTGTATTTTGCAATTCCATTGCATCTATTTTATTATTACCTTTGCACTTCATGAAATGGGTTGCCATTATATTCAGTTTTTACTTATTGGTGCTATCCTGCATACCTTGCGCGGATGCAGCACCACAGGATAATACTGCCCAGAAGACTATTTCGGCTGATAACACCTGTGCAGGATCTCCCTCTTCCGATGTGGATCTATGTTCTCCTTTGTGTCTTTGTACGTGCTGTACCGGAGTCACTTTGGTTCATCCTGTTTTTAAATTAGAGTCTATTCCCGTTCTGGTAAACATTCCGGTGCCCGTTTACCAGACGGTTTCTATTCCCAATCCTACTTTTTCTATCTGGCAACCGCCCCAACTTTAAATCATTTTTAGTCTTTGTCTGCCTGGTAAAGCTCCTTTAAGGAAGCTTTAGGCCATTCCTTGGATATTCTATTCCGCTTAGCCGCGGATTAAAGGGAGAGGTTTACCCGCGCAGCATCATTCTATTTTTGATTTAAAAAGTTTCGATTATGCTGGATCGCATCATTCATTTTTCTATTCATAACAAATTAATCATTGGCCTGTTTACCCTGGCCTTGATCGTCTGGGGTAGCTACTCGGTAACGCAGCTGACGGTAGATGCCGTACCGGACATTACCAATAACCAGGTGCAAGTCATTACGGTAAGTCCTTCCCTAGCCGCGCAGGAAGTAGAAAGGCTTATTTCTTTTCCCGTGGAAGTCACCATGTCCACGATTCCGGATATGGAAGAAATCCGTTCTTTTTCCCGTTTTGGTTTATCCGTCGTAACCATTGTTTTTAAAGACCAAGTCGATATTTACTGGGCCCGGCAGCAGGTTTCCGAACGCTTGAAGGAGGCCGAAAACCAAATTCCAGCGGGGGTTGGCTCACCCGAATTAGCGCCCGTTTCTACCGGTTTAGGGGAGATCTATCAGTATGTGCTCCACACCAAAGAAGGTTACGCGGATAAGTTTTCGGATATGGATCTCCGCACTATTCAGGATTGGATTGTGCGCCGGCAGCTGTTAGGCACTCCGGGCGTAGCAGAGGTAAGCAGCTTTGGGGGGCACGTGAAGCAATACGAAATAGCCATTGATCCGGAAAGGCTTCGCAGTACCAATATCAGCATCAGCGATATTTTCACTGCCCTGGAGAAGAACAACCAGAATACGGGTGGGGCTTACATTGATCGCAAGCCAAATGCCTATTTCATTCGCAGTGAAGGCTTGGCCGGTAGTATAGAAGATATTCAGAAGATAGTAGTTCAATCTAACGAAAACGGAGTACCGGTGCTTATCCGGGATGTGGCTACGGTACAATTTGGTAGTGCCGTTCGTTATGGGGCCATGACGCGGAATACCGAAGGAGAAGTCGTAGGAGGCTTGGTCCTGATGCTGAAAGGAGCAAATGCCTCCCAGGTGATTAAAGCTGTGAAACAGAAGGTAGCTACCATTGAAAAAACCTTACCGGAGGGCGTGGTCATTGAGCCGTTTCTGGACCGGTCCAAACTAGTTAATAATGCCATTAGCACGGTAACCCGTAACCTGGCTGAAGGTGCCCTGATTGTAATATTTGTCCTAGTATTACTCCTCGGTAACTGGCGAGCTGGTTTGATTGTAGCTTCCGTTATTCCCCTGGCTATGCTGTTTGCCATTTCCTTGATGAATTTGTTTGGCGTATCGGGTAATCTCATGAGCCTGGGCGCGATTGACTTTGGTTTAATTGTCGATGGCGCGGTAATTATCGTGGAAGCTACCCTGCATCATTTAGGAATCCGAAAAGTTTTGCGGCCTTTAACGCAGGAGGAGATGGACCAGGAAGTATACGAATCAGCTTCTAAAATCCGAAGTTCGGCCGCCTTCGGGGAAATCATCATTTTAATCGTTTACCTCCCTATTTTAGCCCTAGTAGGTATTGAAGGTAAAATGTTCCGCCCCATGGCGCAAACGGTAGCTTTTGCCATTCTGGGTGCTTTTCTTCTTTCCCTGACTTATGTACCGATGGTTTCGGCTTTCTTTTTAAGCAAGAAGATTGACTACCGTAAAACTATTGCGGACCGGATCATGGGTTTCTTTCACTGGTTATACGAGCCCTTGATAGCATTTGCTTTACGGCGCAAAGCCGTGGTTCTAATTACCTCGTTTTTACTCTTTATAGGCAGTCTCCTTATTTTTCTGCGGATGGGTGGGGAGTTTATTCCTTCTTTAGATGAGGGAGATTATGCCGTAGAAACGCGGGTGATGAGCGGCAGCTCTATTTCCCAAACCATTGAAGCTGCTACGCAAGCTGCCGAAATAATCCTGAAAAATTTTCCGGACGAAGTAAAAGAAGTTGTAGCCAAAGTTGGCTCAGCCGAGATTCCAACAGATCCTATGCCGGTAGAAGCGTGTGATTTGATGATTATACTAAAGGATAAAGATGACTGGAAGAAAGCGGATGATTCCCAAGAATTAGCCGGAAGAATGGCAGAGGCCTTGGAAGCCATCCCTGGGGTTACTTTCGGGTTCCAGCAACCTATTCAGATGCGGTTTAATGAGTTGATGAGCGGGGCGCGGCAGGATGTAGTAATGAAGATTTACGGAGAAAATTTAGACGTGCTAAGTGAGCAAGCAGGTAAAATGGGGAAGATTGTTTCGACGGTCGAAGGAGCCGAAGATCTGTACGTGGAGCAAATTACTGGCTTACCTCAAATTGTTATTACGTTCGACCGGGATAAAATTTCTCAATTTGGGCTCAACATCGAAGACGTAAACCGGACCATCCAAACGGGATTTGCCGGGCAATCCGCGGGGGTTATTTACGAAGGAGAAAAACGCTTTGACGTAGTTGTGCGGTTAGCTTCCGCTAATCGCCAAAGCCTGGAAGATGTGCGCGGTCTATATGTTACCACTCCGCACGGGGACCAGGTACCCCTAGAGCAAGTGGCCCAAATCAACTTTCAAACCGGACCTAGTCAGATTCAGCGGGATGATGCCAAGCGCCGGATTACCATTGGCTTTAACGTTCGCGGCCGGGATGTAGAAAGCATTGTGGCGGAGTTGCAAGAGAAAGTGAGTAGTCAATTGAAGCTACCAACCGGTTACTATGTTACCTACGGCGGGCAATTTGAAAATCTACAAAAAGCCAAAGAACGCCTTTCGGTAGCCGTACCCATAGCTTTGTTTTTGATCTTTTTGTTATTGTTTTTCACTTTCCGCTCCGTGGCGCAAAGTCTGCTCATCTTTACGGCTATTCCCCTATCGGCTATTGGGGGGGTACTGGCTTTATGGCTGCGCGGCATGCCTTTTAGTATTTCGGCCGGCGTGGGTTTTATCGCCTTATTTGGCGTAGCGGTATTAAATGGCATCGTGCTAATTAGCTATTTCAATCAACTTAAGTCCGAAGGTATAACTAATATAACCGAACGGGTTTTAAAAGGCTTGGAGGTGCGCTTGCGGCCGGTGATAATGACAGCCCTGGTAGCTTCCTTAGGTTTCTTACCCATGGCCTTATCCAATACCGCAGGAGCCGAAGTACAAAAGCCTTTGGCTACGGTGGTTATTGGGGGGCTAGTGTCGGCTACCTTACTAACCTTAGTGGTTTTGCCTATTCTGTATATCTTATTAGAACGATTTCGGGAAAGCAGAATATCCAGCAGTCAACTTACTACTTCCCGTTTGGGCACGGCATCTATCATTCTTTTAGTGATAGGAGCCGGAATCTTCTTGCCTGACCTAGTTAAAGCTCAAGTAACGGAACCAGGTTTAACCTTACCACAAGCGATCAATCAGGCATTAACCCAAAACAAGAGTATCCAGGCGGCTAATTATCAAATTTCCGCTATCAAAAGTTTGCGCGGGGCGGCCGTAGATATTGGTAAAACTAACATCGAAGCGGTATACGGTCAGATTAATTCGGTCAATAAGGATAATAATTTTACGATTACCCAATCCTTTGCTTTTCCTTCGGTTTATGCTAACCAGGCCCGCTTAGCCAAAACTAACATCCGGGGCAGTGAGTTAAGTTTATCCGTTCGGCAGCGGGAGCTAGTCCGGGAAGTTAAAAGTGCTTACTATGGCCTAGTATACCAACAAGCGAAATTACGGCTCTTACATTACCAAGATAGCTTATACACCAACTTCTTACGGGCTAGTACGATTCGTTTACGTACCGGAGAGACCAATTTACTGGAGCAAGCTACAGCCCAAGCGGAGCAGGTAGAAGTAAAAAATACCATCGAGCAGACCCAAGCCGAGCAGGAATTATATCGCACCCAGTTACAGAATTTACTGCACAGTCAGGTACCCGTAATTATGGCTACTACGGCGTTTATGCGATTACCCGTAATGGTGCCGGATACCAGCATACTGCTGGGACAACCCCAAGTAGCGGTTTTTCAGCAGCAACAAGAAGTAGCTCGCCTTCAAACCAAGTTGGAACGAGCCCGTTTACTGCCGGAGTTTAATCTGGGCTACTTTAATCAATCGCTTATCGGACCGCAAAATGTAAATGGAGTGGAACAAAAATTTACCAGTGGCGACCGGTTTACAGGGATCCAGGTAGGTATCTCCCTTCCTTTATGGTACCGGGCTGGTTCGGCCCGCATCCAAGCGGCCCAGTACCAGGAAAAACTAGCGGAAGCTACTTATCAGTTTCAGCAGGCCCAGCTTACCACGCAGCTAAAATTAGCGACCCAGCGCCTCCGCAAACAGGAAACGAACCTGGACTATTACGAGAAAACGGGTTTGCCGCTGGCGAATTTACTGATCCAACACGCGGAAAAAGGTTTTCAAAATGGCGTCATCGACTATCAGGAATATGTGCAAAGCATCCGTCGCGCGTTGGCGATCAAAGCCAATCATTTAGAAGCCTTGCAAAAGTATAATGAAGTGGTCGTGGAGCTGGAGTTTATCTCGGGCCAGTAATTTTAATTAGTCATACCTCAAGAAAATGAAATTCAAGATTTATATAGTTGTTATTAGCCTTTTTCTAATAAGCTCCTGCACGTCCGAAAAGGCGGGAGCAGAAAAAGAAGAACCTGTGGCAGTCGAGTCGGCCCAGGAAGAAGAACCGCACGAAGAAAGCGAAACCGCGGTGGAACTTACCCCGGAGCAGTTTGTCATTGGCAAAGTGGAGCTAGGAAAGATAGCGCCCAAAAACTTAAGCAATGTGATCGCGGTAAATGGCCTTTTGGATGTGCCACCCCAAAACTTAGTATCGGTGAGTGTTCCTCTAGGCGGTTTTGTCCAAAGTACAGACTTGCTGCAAGGCATGCGCATTAAAAAAGGACAGTTAGTGGCCGTCATTGAAAATCCGGAATTTGTCACGATTCAGCAGGACTACTTGGAGAGTACCAGCCAGTTGGAGTATTTAACGCTGGAGTACGAACGGCAAAAAGAATTAGCCGCGGAAAAAGTAGGTCCGGCCAAAAACTTCCAACAGGTAACTGCTCAGTATAAGGCCATGCAAAGCCGGGTAAATGGTTTAAAGCAACAATTAGCCCACCTGGGCATTTCGGCCAGTAAACTACAACCAGGCAATATTACGCGCACTTTACCCATTCATTCCCCCATTAATGGTTACGTAACCGAGGTAAATACAAATCGGGGCAGCTACGTGACGCCCACGGATGTTCTCTTTAAAATTGTTGATACCGAGCACTTACACGTGGAGCTAACGGTGTTTGAAAAAGATATTACGAAGTTGAAAGTGGGCCAGAAAATTCGCTTTACCCTACCGAATGAATCCGGCAGGGAACGAATGGCCACACTGCACCTGATCGGCCGGGAAATAAGTCCGGAGCGCACGGTTCGCGTGCACGCGCACTTAGATAAAGAAGAAACCCAGTTGATACCCGGTATGTACGTGAAGGCTTTTGTGGAGCTCAACAACAATACCGTACCGGCCTTGCCCCAGGAGGCCGTAGTTCAATCCGAAGGAAAGGATTACATCTTTGTTTTCAAAGGGGAACGGCAGGAAAAAGGCACCAAGATGCGTGATTTCCAGATGGTAGAAATCCGGAAAGGTGTAACCGAAAGCGGGTATACCGAAATTGTGGAACCAGCCGCCATCAAGGATTTGATCGCGGTCAAAGGAGCCTATTCTTTGCTGGCTAAAATAAAAAATACCGAAGAAGAAGGCGAAGGACACGGCCACTAATCTCTTAATGTTATGTTACCAGAATTAGATAAAATGTTACAGCAAAAAGGGATTCGGCCGACGGCGATGCGCCTATTGGTGCTGGATTACCTGCTTCAGCAAACTGCGGCCGTTTCTTTAAATAATTTAGAATCGTATTTTCTGCGCTCCGACCGGATTACGCTGTACCGGACCTTAAAAACCTTTGAAGAAAAAGGCTTGGTGCATCACATTGAGGACGGTAGCGGCTCGGTGAAGTATGCCTTGTGTCCGGACGATTGTACTACGCAGGAACATCACGACTTACACGTGCATTTCTTTTGTAACCAGTGTCGCGAAACGTTCTGTTTACCCAAGTCCCACATTCCAGAAATTGCGCTGCCTAGCCAGTTTAAAACGGAAGAAGTTAATCTGGTAGTGAAAGGTACTTGTGGTAGTTGTAGCAGTAAATAATGCAATGCAGTTGCAGGGCAGCTGATACTACCTTTGTGCTGATAAAATTAATACAATACGATGTGGTTCCATTGGAAAATGCCCCGTACGCTACGGCCTTATTACGAGCAGGAATTAAAAGATTACCAAGCGTATGCGCAAAAGCGGCAGCTGGAAAAGGCTTGGCACCATTTGGAGCGGGCTCATATTTTAGGACAGCCTTACCCGGTAGAACATACCGCCGTACACGGCAAGATGCTGGCCTTTGGTATTAAAACCCGAAATGCGAAAGAGATCATAGGGCAATTGCCCCGGCTCTTGGTAGGCGGCATAAAATCCTGGGCGGGTACGATCCCGGTTGGAAATACGGGGGGAGCGAATGTAGTGGCCTGGAAACCGATGCCTATCCCCCGTGACTTGCAGGTAATCATCCTGCAAGCTAATTCTAAAATTAAATTAAGATGATGAAAACAAACCAAGATACTAATCCGAGTGCTCCCTTAAAGCCCATGGAGATTACTTCTCCCCGGACCGCGGAGCAACCAGGTCCAACGAAAACGGACGAGAAAGGCTGCTGCGAAGTAGCACCAGGAGCGGCTACCGCGGAGGAGAAGGAGGACGAAGAAACTTCTTACCTACCCACCATCATAAGCCTGGTTCTGTTACTTGCCGGTATTGCTTTAGACTATTTTAAAGTGGACTGGTTTATAGGCTATACCCGGTTAGCCGTCTACACCTTTGCCTATATACTGGTGGGGGGTAAAGTGTTACTGCATGCGGCTAAAAATATAGTTAAAGGCAGCATTTTTAATGAATTCCTGTTGATGGGTATTGCCACCTTGGGAGCTTTCTACATTGGTGAATACGCGGAAGGGGTAGCGGTGATGCTGTTTTACGTTATTGGTGAGCACTTCCAGGAAGCAGCCGTGGCACGATCCCGCAAATCGATCAAAGCCTTAATTGATAACCGGCCGGAAATTGTGGATCTGGTACAACAAGGCCAAATTAAATCTATTAACCCGCAGCAGGTTAAAGTGGGGGATATTATTCAGGTTAAACCAGGAGAGAAGGTAGCTTTAGACGGAAATCTGCTTACCGAACGGTCCTCTTTTAATACCGCTGCCTTGACCGGGGAATCTAAACCAGATACCAAAAGCAAGGGGGAGAAAGTACTGGCGGGTATGATTAACCTGGACCAGGTAATTCAGTTGCAAATCACTTCGACTTACGAGAATAGTGCTCTTTCTAAAATATTGCAATTAGTAGAACAGGCTAGTAGCCGGAAAGCCAAAACGCAGCAATTTATTACCCGTTTTGCTAAAGTGTACACACCGGTAGTAGTATTCCTGGCCATTGCATTGACGCTGTTGCCTTACTTTTTTGTGACGGATTACGTGTTTAATGATTGGCTTTACCGGGCCTTAATATTCTTAGTGATTTCCTGTCCGTGCGCCCTGGTAGTTTCTATTCCTTTGGGGTATTTTGGTGGCATTGGAGCTGCTTCTAAAAACGGAATTCTTTTTAAAGGATCCAATTACCTGGACTTAATGACCAAGGTCGATACGGTGGTTATGGATAAAACGGGCACCTTAACCGAAGGGGTTTTTCAGGTCCAGGAAGTGCAGGTCAATGGTCTGGACCAAGCAGAGTTTTTGTCCTTGGCAGCTGCTTTGGAAAGTAAATCTACGCATCCTATTGCCTTGGCTGTGGTCGCGCATGCGGGTGAAAGTTACCGGCAGAAGCAAGTAACCAACGTCGAGGAAATATCCGGACACGGTTTAAAAGGCACCGTAGAGGATAAAACGCTCTTGGTTGGCAATGGCAAACTGCTAAAGAAATTCCAGGTAGCTTATCCGGCTGAAATTGATTCTATAGTAGAAAGCATTGTCCTGGTGGCCATCAATAATCAATACGTGGGTTACATTACTATTGCCGATAAAATTAAAGAAGATGCCCCGGCAGCAGTAGCGAGATTACACCAGCTGGGCATTAAAACGATTGTGATGCTTTCGGGAGATAAAGATAGCATTGTACAAAAAGTGGCGGCTTCCTTACAGATAGATCAGGCTTTTGGCGGTTTGCTGCCGGAAGATAAAGTAAGCCACGTGGAAGCGTTAAAGAAGCAAGGAAAAACCGTAGCGTTTGTGGGTGATGGTATTAACGATGCTCCGGTTATTGCTCTAGCGGATGTAGGTTTGGCAATGGGTGGCCTGGGTTCCGATGCGGCCATTGAAACGGCCGATGTAGTGATTCAAAACGATCAACCCTTTAAAATTGCGACGGCCATCAATCTGGGTAAGAAAACAAATCAGATTGTTTGGCAAAATATCGGTTTAGCCTTTGGCGTAAAAGCACTGGTACTGGTCTTTGGCGCTTTTGGCGTGGCCTCCATGTGGGAAGCTGTTTTTGCCGACGTGGGCGTAGCTTTCTTAGCTATCCTAAATGCTATCCGAATTCAACGGATGAAATTTTAAAAATAAAAGGCTACCAAGTAATGGTATCCTTTTCATTTTTAAAATTCCTAATCCTCTTTGTTACGAGAAATTACTTTTTATGACAAATCCCCACAACACCTCTCTTTTTCATCAATTATATCAGCTAGCGTTACTCACTAGTCTTTGGTTGGTGCTCTTACCTGCTCCAGCCTTAGCTCAGGTAGTCAGTGATTCACTTAAAACCAATACCTTACTAGCTGACACCGCGCTGGTAAAAAAGCCAGCAGATTCCCGTGATTCCTACCTCCGTAAAGGTAATTTACGACGAGGTATAATTATGCCAACTATTTTGATTGGAGCAGGTCTGCTCGTCATTGACAACAACCTCTATGACCGGCAAGACGCACGTTATGACCTGCGCATAAAATCATTTCCCAGATTCAACACCAATATAGATGATTATCTGTTTTTTGCTCCAGCAGTAGGATTAGTAGCCTTTGATATTTTCTCATCCCAGAATAGACACGATTTCAGGCGGCAAATCGGACTGTTGGCTGCTTCTGGCGCGCTATCCTCCGCAATTATGTGGCCTATGAAAAAAGTTACTGATGTAGACCGTCCTAACGGCAAACGGTATGCATTTCCGTCTGGTCACACTACTTATGCCTTCGTAGTAGCTACTATGGTAAGCAGAGAGTTCCGAGGTAAAAGCAAATGGATTGGAATAGGAAGTTATACCATCGCTTCAGCTACCGGGGTTATGCGAATTCTGAACGATGCTCACTGGTTATCGGATGTATTGGCCGGGGCCGGAGTAGGCATTCTGTCTACTAATTTAGTATATCTGGCGCATGACCGGTGGTTTAAGAACAAAGGCCTGAATTCTCAATTAATGCCTACTATATTGCCTAACGGAGCCTTAGGGTTAGGGATGGTCTTCCATCTAAATTGATATTAATTCTATCCACCGGGTGCAGGATAGCTAATGGCTTCAATAGTCAGAGAGAGCAAAGCATTATAAAAATCTATACGCCTTTAGTTTCGCGGCATATACATAATTATACAAACTCCTATTAACGCAATTAAGGCGCCTAAGATATCGTAGTTATCCGGCTTGAAATCATCCACCTGCCAAGCCCATACCAGTGCCATTATGATAAAAATTCCACCATAAGCGGCGTATACTCGGCCAAAACTAGCCGTTTGCCAGGTAGCTACTATGCCGTATAACGCCAGTATAATACCTCCTAATAGGCCATACCACCCGGGTTTATCTTCTTTCAGCCATAACCAGACTAAGTAACCGCCGCCTATTTCACAAAGGCCAGCCAAGAAAAATACGGTTAATGATTTTAGTATATCCACTTACAATTCTAACTCTTTAGCAATAAAATTTTTTACCCTCTCCGGACCCGTGATGGTTAGCCAAAGGATATTATCGTTCGAAATCGCCATATTAAAATGAAAGAAGTCGCAGCACAACCTTTCGATTTTAACAAAGTCGGTTACTAAATCAATCATTGGATCACTACCAGCAAAGCGGTAGCTGTACCCATTTGCTAATTCTTGCTTTTCGAGCAAAAGCTGGTTTAGGTTAGAGATTGCCTTTTTTTTCCGTTGTTGTAATTCCGGGTTGGTTAACTTACAAGATAAAGAAAGAGTTTGATTCAGGTTCATCAGTTTAGTTTATGAATAAGTATTTCTAATTTCTCCGGATTTGTTGGTTTTACTTGTACTGGTTTTAATGCAGCTAGATACTGTCCAACAGCCTAATTTTACATAACGGCACTTACGGTATTTATAAGATTTGCTCGGATATTTATCTAAAAATAGGAGGGAAGGCCAATGCAAATCCGAGTATAAAAGCAAAAAAGCCTGCCAGTACTGACAGGCTCCCACTTGCAGGTAGAGACTAAACCTTCCGGTGTATTTGTCCCTAGTCTCTCACCACTAGGGGCAAAGTTTCTTTTAAACAATTGGCTGTACTTCGGCCGCTTGTTTATAATATTTCCTCCGGAACCAGTAGGCTAAATTAACCAGTCCGATTAAAGCGGGTACTTCAATGAGTGGGCCTACTACTCCCGCAAAAGCTTGCCCGGAATTCAACCCAAAAACCCCAATGGCCACCGCAATCGCTAATTCAAAATTATTGCCGGTAGCGGTAAAAGCCACCGAAGCATTCTGCGCATAATTAGCTCCCAAAGCTTTGCCCAGGTAAATACTTACCACAAACATGATAGCAAAGTAAATAACTAAAGGAACCGCAATCCGGATTACATCCAATGGAATACGCACAATCAAGTTACCTTTTAAGCTAAACATGACTACAATGGTAAAGAGCAAAGCAATTAAGGTAATAGGACTAATCGCGGGAATAAATACTTGCTGGTACCACACATCTCCTTTTAACCGGCGTAAAATAAAGCTGGAGAGAAAACCCAGCAAAAAAGGGATGCCTAAGTAAATCGCTACGCTTTCGGCAATAGCACCCATGCCGATGTCAACTATCTTCCCTTCCAGGCCAAACCAGGTCGGCAGCACCGTAATAAAAACGTAAGCAAAAATGCTGTAAAACAACACCTGGAAAATACTGTTAAAGGCTACTAAACCAGCCGCGTATTCCCGATCTCCTTCGGCTAGTTCGTTCCAGACTAAAACCATGGCAATACAGCGGGCTAAACCAATCAGGATTATACCCACCATGTATTCGGGATAATCCCGCAAGAAAATAATGGCCAGCAAAAACATTAAAATTGGCCCAACGATCCAGTTTAAGACCAGCGAAAGCGTAATTACTTTTACGTTTTGGAAGACGCGCCCTAACTGATTGTATTTTACTTTCGCTAAAGGAGGATACATCATTAAGATTAATCCAATGGCAATCGGCACGTTTACGGTGCCCACCTGGAAGGCATTAATAATGCTTTCACTTTGCGGATATACGTAGCCAATCAATACCCCAATGGCCATCGCCAGGAAAATCCACAGTGTTAAAAACTGATCTAAGCAGGAAAGCTTCTTTCTTTTATCTACGGTACATTGACTCATTCTTTTTCTTTTTAAATTTCATTATTGGTTTTAAGCCGTGCGCAGCATCTCAGCAAATTCATTCGGTAAAGGACTGGCTTCTACGGCCTGAGCCGCTTTTTCTACGTCGTAGGCTACCCGCACAAATTCTACCCGGATACTATCGGGCGCAGTTAAATTACTCTCCGGCGTTAGCTCTAGAATCACGTAGCAGCTGCGCGGATCGCCATCTTTGGGCTTACCCACGGAGCCAATGTTAATCGCGTGCCGATAACGCGTGTGGCCTTCGTGCTCGTAAGGCATGGCCCGGTGGTAAGGTTTATGGGTATGGCCAAAAAACAAGATGTCCGCCCGAGCTTCTTCCATCATCCGTAAAAAGCTTTTCTCGGGTCGGTCTTCAAACAGGTATTCATTGATTTTCCGGGGACTGCCGTGTACCAAGAGCATTTCGATCTTATTAGCTTGGTCAGAGTTGTCCTGGAAGATTACTCGTAAGTGCCGGGGGAGCATCCGCAGATAGTTCCGGTTTTCATCGGTTATCACGAAATTGGTATAATCAATAGATTGTTGCCCTAAATCTTTTTCGCAGTCCGTTTTGTAGGCGCACCCGCAGTTAGGGCTACCTAATCCTACGCCTTCATCGTAATTGCCCGCAATCGTTGGGATTTTTCTTTTCCGAATCTCGGCTACTACTTCGTTGGGCCAGGTAGCGTAACCGACCAGGTCCCCGAGACAATAAACGGCATCCAGATTTTGCTGGTCCATATCAGCTAGTACCGCTTCTAAAGCGGGTAGATTGGCGTGAATATCACTGAAAAGAGCGATTCTCATGAGTTATTTGTTTCAGGTTCTTTCGAAAGATTAGCAGCAACCAGAGCCGGGAGCACAGCAAGAAGCATCGGGTTTTTCCGCGTACACCGTGATGCTGTAAATGCCGGTACCGCTCGCTTTATAGGCGGCTAGTTCTTCCGCTGATAAGTAATTAGCTAATAAATCGTCGGGCAGCGTAATCAGCCGTTTTTTCTGTACTTGCACGTTCGTAAACCCAGTTCGCGCGATGATGCCGAGGTATTCTTCCTGCTGAATGGCCCCGGATACGCAACCGGCGTACATTTCGGCAGCTTTTTGTAAACCAGCGGGTAATTCGCCTTCCAGGACTACATCGGATATACTGAAATGGCCTTTGGGCTTTAAAACCCGGTAAGTTTCTTTAAAAGCCTGTTCTTTATTGGGTACCAGATTTAATACGCAGTTACTTACCACAACATCCACCCGGTTAGCCGCTAAGGGTAGATCTTCAATTTCTCCCAGGCGAAACTCCACGTTGGTGAAGCCTAATTTTTGCGTGTTAGCTTTTGCTTTCTGAATCATGGCTTCGGTCATATCTACTCCGATCACTCTACCAGTTTCCCCTACAACAGACCGAGCCACAAAGCAATCATTCCCCGCACCGGATCCTAAATCCAGGACAGTATCGCCTTCTTTCAGGTGCGCGTATTCCGTCGGTAAGCCGCACCCTAAGCCTAAGTCAGCCGTTGATTGGTACCCGGGAAGCTGGGAGTAATCTTCCGCCATGATAGTGATGTCGGTCGAACAGCAACTAGTAGCCCCACAACAGGAACTTTCGTTTTGCTCTTTACTTTGGAGCGCTATTTCGCCGTACTTTTCTTTTACAATTTGTTTTAGTTCTTCAGCGGTTTTCATAATTTTAAAATTTATCGGTTTATTGTTTTATTACGATGATTAAAAGCAAATTTTTTAAGTTAATTCCTTGTGCATAATGGTAGCCGAAGAAGGGCACACTGAAGTAAATTGGGCAGTTTGTTGTATCGCCGTTGGCACCTGCGCCCGTTCTACTTTCCTAAAGCCTTGTTTTAAGAAGAAATCGGCCGCCGTAGAAGTAATCAGATATATTTCTGCAACACCTTTTTCTTGTGCCAGATCCAGAGAAGCCCGATAAAGTAAATTACCTAAACCTTGTCCTTGTAAGTGGGTAGCAACCCCTAAAGACCGTAGTAACGCTATGGAACCGTATAACTCCAAACCGCAGCTTCCTAATATCGTCTCTTTATCGGGAACAATAATAAAATTATCCAGCGATAAAGGTAAATCTACGGTCGGTAGATGAAGCGATTCTAAGAAGTCTATGATAGCAGCTCGGTGGGATGCCTTAGCTATTTGAATTGTGTTGATGGTGTTCTTGGTTTCCATCATTAACAGCATTTAGGAGTTTTCGTAGACGAAGTAAACAAGTTGAGCAGCATATCTCGGGCTTGCTCCCATACTGGTTCATTAATGCAATAACAAACGCTAGTGCCTTCGATTTCGCCTATAATTAGACCTACGGCTTTTAATTCTTTCAAGTGTTGCGAAACAGTAGCTTGAGCCAGGGGTAACTCATCCACCAAGTTACTGCAAATGCAAGTTTGTTGTTTGAGTAAATACTGCAAAATGGCAATCCGGGCAGGATGCCCCAGTACTTTGGCGAAGGTGGCTAACTGATTTTGTGCTTCAGTAAAATTTTGTGTTTTCGTAACGCCCATCTTCCAATATCTAATAATTACATCGTAATATTACGATTAAGATTTTAAACTTACAACTTTTGTATAATATTTTTAAAGCAAAGTCTAGGTAATTACAGTTAAATAAAGAGATTGGGGTAGGGTAAGTAAAAAAGGATTATAATAGATTTACGAAAACAGTAGCATAGTAAACGCTTACAAATAGCAAAGCAAAGCCACTGACAGCTTGTATCGTACGACGTAACCAAGTTAAGCGAGCCAGGCGGGAAACAGATCCGGCAAAAACACCTACTATTAAGAAAGGCAAACCACGTCCTAATCCAAATGCTAGAGCTAATAAAAAGCCATACACAGGACTTGCTTGTGTTGCCGCTACCGATAATAACAGTAACAAAGGTGCTGCCGAAGTTCCTAAGCTAAAAATAAAACCGTAGGAGAAGGCACCACCAAGCCCGGGTTTACGCAAAGAAGCAAGTTGGTTTTCTTTCAAACGGGGACCGTAAAAAGCTAAAATAGCCGCCAATAAAGAAACAAGAGCCATGCCTAATGCCCAGTAAATGCCAAAAGATTCGGTAAGAATAGCACCTAATCTTCCCGCTAAAGCTCCTAATAAACTTAGATTCACCACAATCCCAGCAAAAAAGGCCACCGCGATCCATAATCCGTTACGCCCAGATTTACTTTCTGAATGGCTGCTCACCAGACCGGCCATTCCCAACCCAACCGGCAGGGTACAGGGGCAGACAGCACTAGCTACCATCCCAGCCAACACCGCTATTCCCAAAGCCCACAGGGAGCCTTGGGAGAGACTGGAGCCAAAACTCTGGAAAAAATCTTCGAGGGTCATTATTGTTTCTTTTCTTCTCTAGCTTGACCCGTTTTATAGCCCTTGTCATTGATAGCTTTGCTAATCTGCTCCGGAGAAATTTGCTCCTGGGCATAGGTAATAGTAGCCTGCCTTTTTTCCAGACTAACGGCTACATTCTGTACACCAGTTAAGGCAGTAACCGTTTTCTTCACGTTGGAAACGCAGGCGCTACAGGACATGCCTTCCACGGGCATCGTTACGGTTTTAACGGACAAGCCCGCCGTTACTTGTTCCTTCGCGTTTGCTTCTACTGGCTGGCTTTGGTTTGTCTGCTGTCCGCAGGAAGGCAGAACAAAGCCCATGAAAATGAAAGAAAACAGGCCGAAAGATTTGGTTAGAGCACTCATTTTGAAAAGGGATATGGATTTCATACAGTATAATTATATTATTTTTAAACCTCAATAGCAGTAAACCCGGAGTTTTTAAGGGCCTCCTTCAGTTGTTCTTGCCCGACTTTACCTGGCTCATAACTTACGTATACGTGCTTCTGGGATATCTTAGGTTTTACTTCCTGTACTCCGGATAATCCTTTTAACGTAGTAGAAATAGCCCCAGCACAGCCTTCACAAACCATATTTGGTACACTAAACTCTACCTGAGCTAATGCTTCGGGTTTAGCTTCTGTAGCTCTTTCCAACTTAATGTTTCGGATTCGTAGGGTGTTAAGCAGAATAGCAAAGATGCTCAATATCATCACGCTTATAGCTAGTAAAGGGGTTATCAAGCCCAAAGCAGCTAACACCATACCTACAAAATTGAAAAGAACGGCTATCATTACATTACTGGTTAAGGTACGGTAACTGGCTTTTCCTAATATCAGGGCATTCACCACATCCTCCAAGCGGTCACCAATCAAGATAACTCCCGCTGATTCAATGGCCACATCTGTTCCAGCACCAATAGCAATGCCTACATCAGACTGAGCCAAAGCCGGGGCATCGTTGATCCCATCACCCACCATCGCCACTTTTCTATTTTGTTTCTGGAGGGATTCAATAGCAGCTACCTTATCCGCCGGTAATAACTCTGCCCGTACTTCGTCAAAACCTAGTTTTCTGCCAATGGCCTCAGCTACTGGTTGAGTATCACCGGTCAGCATCACCGTTCTAACACCCCGTTTGCGTAAGACAGCAATAACGTTCTCTGCTCCTCTACGGGGAGTATCCTGGAGAGAAAGTAGGCCTACTACTTTCCCATCATACGCTAAAGTGGTAACTGTTTTTCCTTGGCTGCTTAAAACCTGTATTCTGGCAGTAACTTCCGGGTTTAAAGCAATACCCCGTTCTGCTATAAAGGAAGGTTTACCAGCCAGTACCTCTTTCCCATCCACCGTAGCTTGTACCCCTTTGCCAGGTGTAGCCCGGAACCCGTTCACGGTAAGATTTATTACCCCTTCCCGTTGCGCGTAGAAATGAATAGCTTGCCCTAAAGGATGCTCGGATTGCTTTTCCACCGCAGCGGCTAAGGCTAGCACCTGTTGCTGGTCCAAACCAAATGTTTCTACGTCGGTCACTGTAGGTCGTCCGTAAGTCAGCGTACCGGTTTTATCAAATACCAAAGTATCAATAGTAGAAAGACCATGAAACACTTCACTAGCTTTTACGAGCAAGCCAATGGAAATACCTTTTCCTCCCGCAATTGCGGCTAACATAGGCGTAGTGATACCTAACGCACACGGATAACCCATAATAATAGTGGTAATCAGGGCTAATGTTGCCTGGTTGTAATTACCGGTTACTAAAGCCCAGGCCGTAAAAGCTATTCCAGCCACGATAAAAACTACCGGACCATAATAATTCATTAACCGGTCCGCCAGCAACTCAATAGGCGGTTTACGCTCCGCAATCTGACTCATTAAGCGTACAATCTGGCTCAAGAATGAATCGGCACCTTTTTTAGTTACTTGTACTTGCAATGCCCCATCTAAATTAAGCGTACCACCAATAACGCTAGAACCTTTTTCTTTCGTTACGGGAACGGATTCACCGGTAAAGCTGGATTCATCTACACTGGCAACTCCTTCTACTACCATTCCATCCAGGGGGAGCCGCTCACCCGGTCTAACCTCTACTACTTCGCCAATAGTCACTTCATTGGTTAAAACCTCTAGTAGCTGGTTGCCCCGCATAACCCTGGCTTTAGGAGGTTGCAGAGAGAGCAACTTCCGAACGGCTTCGGATGCTTTTTTGCGGGTATCTAATTTGAAATAAGCAAAGAATAAGTGCAGCGACATTAACCAGGCTGCTACGGGTAAGAAGTTAGGCCAGCTAGGATCAAATAGAGCCAACGTACCAATGATGAAGGAACCCCAAGCTCCAGCAGAAAGCAACACATTCGCATTTATCACCCGCTGACTAATCGCCATTAAGGTTTTACGTAGCACTGGATAACCTACCCAGAGCAGTACAAAGGCAGCTACGGCAAAACTAAACCAAGCGCGATATTGGGCAGGGAGAGCGAAAATATTAATGGGATCAACGAGTAAATCAATTACCGAGAGCACCATTCCAATGGTACCCCGTTGTTTAATTAATTCAAATAGATCTTCGTCGGTTTTGTATTGCTGTACTTCGGTGGCAGAGACGTTATAGCCCAGCTTCTCGACTGCCTCCGCTAACTTTTCCCGGCTCATGCGGGCCATGTCGGCTTCTACCAGGACAATGCCGTGTACCAAGTTTACCATCACGCTGTTAACCCCGGGATATTTTTTAAGCGCTGTTTCTACACTCATGGTGCAAAAAGAGCACATTAACCCGGAGACTTTCATCTGAACTGTTTCAGTTGCCATAACTTTATTTTAATAAGATATGACACAAAGAAAGAGCCGCCAGGGGGGAGGTCTCCAAATTTTATTTACTTATTCTCTTGATTTTTTTTAACCTGGTCAGAAACGTACTGAATTTCTTTCATCTTATCAGTCAGCTCATCATCACCTAAGTCAGGAAACTGCCTTCTCAACCTTTCAATTATTTCTTCCTGCCCACAATCTCCCGGGCAACTTTTTATGGTCTCAAATATTTTTGCTGCTAAAGATTTTCTAAAAGTTTCGTCTAAAAGTAACAACTCCGCATTTTCCAAAGCTTTGCTGGTAGCTTTGAATTGCAAACGTATTTGTTCCGGGTCTTTGTCATTATCCAGCATTTTAATAATGCCTTCTACCTGGCCTTTTATGGTGTTTAAGCGGGTTTTAACATCCTTTATTAAGTCCTTCTGTAACATTCAAATTGTTTTAAAGAGTAAGTAGGCAAGCAAAAATATTAGCGTTTATACGTATGTTATAACCGTAATAAAATCTTCTATACGGGACCTTTTACACGCGCATAAGGCTGGACCAAGGTCTGAAATAGCTAAGAAGGAAGTATCTTGACTTGTACCTAACAACACGAACTATGCTGCTGAATAGGAGGACATTTAACCGAGCCATAGCTGCAAAACACACAACAATCACCTGGTTGAGGTTTTAATACCGTATGGCAGTTTTCACATTCATAGAAGTACTTACACGCATTAGTAGGCATTTCTTCTTCTTTACTGTATCCGCATTCCGGACAGGTAATTGTGGAAGCGGTTAGAATTTCCATTATTGCTTAATTTTTGTTTCTGTCAGCTTATAACCCGTTAATTTAATAGCCTTTTGTACCTCCTGAAGGGTGGTTTTCGATTTATCAAATTTCACTAGGGCATTCGCATTCACGTAAGAAACTTGTAAATCTAAAATTCCAGCAACTTTGTTTACCTCCTTAGCAACGTGCAAAGTACACGCCTCACAGGTCATGCCCGTTATTTTAAATTCGGCTGTTTGGGTCTTCGTGTTGTCTTGTAAAATACTTGGGACAAGTAGCTTTTTAGGAGTTGCATTAAATATTTTGGCGTAATTCGGAAAGGTGAGCATCAAGAGAGTAAATGCCGTTATAAGGCCAAGGAAAATTTTAGTTTGCATGAAATTAGGTTTAGAGTTTGTTTCACAATCACAGTCTATCGGTGCTCGTTGCTTTAATTTCTGATACCATACATAAGCTAATAAAGCTATTGTTAAACTAATAAAATAAGGTCGGAAAGGCTCCATCCATGAGAAGGTAGCTGCTACACCGCTAATACCACCCAATAAGGCCAGTACCGGAGTAATACAGCAAAGTGAGGCTGCAAAGGCAGTCAGAACACCGGCACCTACTAATTGTTTGTTCCTAAATTGTTTAGTCTTCATGCTACGGTATTATTAATTTCATCTTTCTCGATTAAAGCAAAATAAGTCTGAAATAAAGGAGCATTCTCTGGATTTAGGAAGTAGAATATGGTTTGTCCTGTTTTCTTGGATTTAATAAGGTTACCATCTTTTAATTTCCGCAGGTGCTGGGAGATAGCCGAAACATTCATACCCAATACATCGCTTAAATCGCAGACGCACAAGTTTTGTTCTTCGTAGAGTAGAAACAGAATTTTCAAGCGTACTTCATTACCTGCCAAGCTCAGGGCACTGGCTAAAGTTTGAATTGTTTCGCTTACTTTTTCCATGCGGGTCTTACAGGTTTTTATATGGTCGGTATCGGCAAATACCCGGATACAGCTATTATTAGCTTCTTTCATGAGAAATGTTTTCCTAATATTTGTGCAAAGGTATTCGTATTTTAATATTTAAGCAAATACTAAAATACATAAAAAAGTGTTTTCTGATTGTTTTACAAATTAGGAACGAACGTTATTGCTACTGAGTAAGACTTACTAACTTCAGAAGAAGCTACTCCTAAAGTGATACCTTTGTTATAATTTACTGATAGTATATAATTCAATGCAACAGGAAAGGTTTTCTGAAATTATTGCTCTTATTCAACAAGCCCGTAATAATGCTATTCAAACAGTTAACTCTGAATTAATCAATCTATATTGGTTAGTTGGGCAACATATAAATCAGCGCTTAGCCAATGCTAGCTGGGGAGAAAAAACTATTGATGAGCTGGCAAAGCACCTTAAAACCTACCATTCGGAACTGAAAGGTTTTAATCGGCGGGGATTATACCGGATGAAACAATTTTATGAAACGTATTCCACTAGCAAAGTTGTGTCATCACCGCTAGCTCCACTAAAAAATTTTCAACAACCAACTAATGCAATTGTGTCATCAGTGATGACACAATTAGAAAATAGAGGTATTAGGAATACTCTCCTTACCCAAATCAGCTGGACCCATCACCTCATTTTATTGGCGAGAACGAAGACAGATGAAGAACGGGAATACTATTTACGGCTTTGCATACAGGAAAAATACAGTGTACGAGAGTTAGAAAGACAAATAAACAGTGGGGTTTTTGAGCGAGCTATGCTGGGAAACCAAAACCCGCCTCCAGCTATAAAGGAGTTAAAGCAGGATATTAGCAATGTTTTTAAAGATAGCTATGTTTTTGAATTCTTGAATATTCCGGAACCACATAATGAAGGCACCTTACAAAAAGCATTAGTAACTCAGATGAAAAGCTTTATCCTGGAATTAGGAAGGGATTTCCTTTTTGTAGGGCAAGAATACCGCTTACAAGTAGGAAATAGTGATTTCTTTATTGATTTACTTTTCTACCATCGGGGTTTACAATGCTTAGTTGCCTTTGAGTTAAAAGCCGATAAATTTAAGCCGGCGCATTTAGGGCAGCTTAATTTTTATCTGGAAGCCTTAGACCGGGATGTAAAGAAAGAAAAAGAGAATCCTAGCATTGGCATTTTGCTTTGTAAGGATAAAGATAGTGAAGTAGTGGAATATGCTTTGAGTCGAAACCTTTCTCCAGCATTAGTAGCGGAGTATCGAACGCAATTACCCGATAAAGAACTGCTCCAACAAAAATTACACCTGCTGTTTAAATATGGGGGAGAATAGTAAAGTCAAGAAAATATACTTTAAAGCTCAAGCATTATTAAACAGCTTTTTCAGCTTAGACCAGAAACTTGTTTCAGAAGGAGTACTTTCATATTTTTCTTCAACTTCCTTCAGCTCAATTTTTGACTCTTTACTTTTGCTACTGTAGTATTCTACTTTATCAACTCGGTCTTGAAACCTGCCGGCATCGATTTGCTTCTTAGTCCACGACTTGGACCACTCTACTACATTATTTTTTATCCAATAATGTGATTTGCAGGCAAAACTCCAATTTCCAATAGAAGGATAGAGAGAAACCGACTCACCGTCGAACGTTAATTTCCAATCTGTTGGAGAAAGAGGGGTAAATACCTCATTCTTACAACCGCAGGCACATAAGTGTGCCACAGTGCTATACGTTATGGAAATGTAAACTATTTCTTTCTCCAGTTTTTCCGGAATATTCTCTACAAACTTATGCCTCATGGTCTTCACTGAGTAGCATATTTACATTTATCGTATAAGTAGTGTTATTTTCATTTTCGAAGTCCTGATAAAAACCAAATAGCTTCTTCCATTTTATAACTGCCAATGTAGCATTAAGCGCGTTTAAATCAGCAATTTGAATATTACTCCCGTATTCATTCTCGACACCTTCCGTAAAAGTTACTCGCTTCTTGAGATGATTTCTTTTCTTTTCCGTGCTGGAAGTAATTCGGAGAACACCTAAAAGTTCGTCTTCCACCCGATGCACTCCCATACCTACATCAATAAAAGGAATATTCTTTTCTTCCAAAAAATCAACAATCAACTTTTTACTACTACCTCTATCAAGACTTATAAATACAAAATTCATATCGGACAGCTCTTCCAGATTTGTATCATCGATATAAGAACCATGGGGAATAATATACCGATGCATGTTAGAGTAAATTTTCTGAAAATATTCTGTCTTCTTTATTCGATCCCGCAGATTCTCCACCGTTGGTGCGCCTGGTGCTCTAAAGGCATTATGCTGGGCAAAAACATCTCCGTCATATAGGTGAATTTCCTGTACGGGTGTTTTGGCAACTAAATCCAAAATATAAGAACCAGTACCCCCTAAACCAATAATGGCAACTTTTAAAGTACTTAGTTTAAAGGAAATAGCGTCAATTTTTCCCCGAACGGAGTTGGTATCAAAATAATTAAAAACTGATTCTGAAGTATCTGGTTCAATAACGCGAAAGGTCTTTTCAGTCACTGAGCTATCAATCGATTTAGCGGGGGTAGAAATGATATTTGCATAAGTAGTCATTTTTTCAAAGTAATCTTTATATCCCGTTGCTGGCTTACTTGAAAGAAGATGATTAGCTTCTATAGTATCGGTCAGCTTATAGGTACTACTAGAGTTGATAATGGAAGTCATCTCTTGGCCATCTTTGCGACAAGGAGCCGTACCAATAAAATAAGCAATGTGGTTATCTGGAGTACAGGTTCTATCTCCTGCCAAAGTTAGCGTAGATACCAGTACTCCATATTTGATTTCTGAAGATGAATTTAAATAGGGGATATGGTGCATTAATAAATAAGCTCCTCTAACTTCAATTTCTAATCCTTCTTCCCATAACCGTTGTAGATCGGGACTATGATTTATCAGTTGCTGTGACATTGAATATCATCCCATCTTTAACTTTTACAACATCATCCGTATCCATGGTACCTTCAGGCTTATTTCCTTCACCTCTTTTGTAAGTAACACTATAAACAATGTTGGGATTGGTAGATATGGAATCAAAGGCTAGAGCAACAATTTGGCTATAAATTATCTCTTTCCCTTCGAAGGTTCTTGGCCTTCCATTTACAATAATACTTTGTTCCTTTGTTTGACCAGGAACGTCTTTTTTGTTCTGTTCTGAATTGCTCATTATATAATTAATTAAAATTTACCTAAAGGTAAGCTAGATGAACGCAATGTATTTGCGTTCATCTAGCTATTTTGCACTTTGTTATTTATTATAAAATTATGCCCCAGAACAAACACGCGCTTGTGCGCATGAAAGTAATTGATGAATGTCTGAGAAGTAGAAGTAAAAAGTACTGGTCCAAACAGAAACTTATAGAACAAATTCAAATAAGGAGGGATATAAAGGTAAGTGAAAGGACGTTAGACAACGATATCTATTTAATGCGTTACTGCACCCAACTAAATTATAATGCACCCTTAGAGTACTTGAAGAAAGAAGATGGATACTATTATACCGATCCAGACTATTCTATAGAAAAACTGCCATTAAATGAAGTAGAGATTAATGCCTTGGCCATGGCCGCTGCTACATTAGGTCAATACAGACATGTAGCCGTCCTGTGTGAATTTGCCTCTACTGTTGATAAGGTAATCACCTTAGTAAACAATTTAAAGCAGAGCAGTTTTACAAACGGATTTAAGTTTATTGACTTTGAAAAGGCTCCTTACTCTAAAGGTAACGAGCATCTGGATTCTTTAATTGAGTCCATTAGAAATAAAAAAACAATTAGACTTTCTTATCTAAAGTTCGACGATAAAATGCCAAAGCCTCGCATCGTAAGCCCTTACTTATTAAAAGAGTATCGTAATAGATGGTACTTGTTAGGATTACAGCATGAAATGAACCAATTAAAAAAATTTGCACTGGATCGTATTAGCCACCTTGATTTAGTTGATGATATCTTTATAAACCCTAATGGTTTTGATCCGGAACTATACTTCAAGAATACTATAGGTATATCTTATGAAAATGAGAAAGTAGAAGAGGTAATTCTTTCCTTTTCACCACACGATGGTAAGTATGTTAAAACACAGCACCTTCATGGTAGCCAAGAAACTTTGGTGGATAATGATCAGGAATTTAAAGTAAAGCTTCATGTAGTTATTAACTACGAGCTAATTTCGACAATATTGAGCTTTGGAAAAGGCGTTAGAGTAATTAGTCCGATAATCTTAAAGCAACAGGTAGCTAATATTTTATGGGAATGTTACCAGTACTATATCAATGACCTTATATAATATTAATTAAATTATATTTAACATAAGATAAATTATAGGACAAATGGTAAACGCCTGAAATAGCTTTATACTAAGGTTATAAAGCTAGAAATAAACTTGTAAAAGAAAGCCGTAGAACGCATCACCAAGCTCCGAAACAACAGACAGCAGAAACGCTCCACTAGGCATGATGAGCTGATGTTGAGTAAAAGAGTTTTAGTTTGATAAGATCTAAAAAGATCAATGAAGCTGGGCTGGGCTAATTCGATCAGGTTTTTGTTTTAGAACATCTGGTTTGCTTCGATAATATATTCGTCAATTTTTTTTCGTATTTCCCGCCCGCCAAAGCCTTTACGGCGCATGGCTGCAATAAATCCGCGCGCCCAATCATCGGCCGTCCAATTAACATGCATCTGAGATTCACCCGGCTTCGAATAGTTTTCGATGTCCTGCCGTAACCCAATGAGAATTTCTTGGCCGTTGGCTCTTACCGAATAGTTCCTGTTTTGCGCTGCATTTACCAGAGATACCAAAGACCGCACATAATTCACTTTATTACTTTCATTGACAACTACTACGCCAGCGTAATGGGTTAAACCCTTTACGATAATACTCCTAATAGAATCCTTCATAGTGGCAAACTCCACTATTAATCCGTCTTTCTTCTTTCTAACCGAGTATTCCCCGGATTTGCTGCAATACGTTCGGACAAAGCCTAATAAGCCGGCATCGATCTCTTTAAATTCGAGGGTTTCCCCTGGTTTTAGTTCATCAATGGATTTCCGAACGGCGGCGCGGCTGATCCGGTTAGCAAAACTCATGGGCAACAATATCGGTTCATTTTTCTCAATCACGTAAAATCCGGGCCTTTCACCACTGAGGAGCAAAATCGGCTGGATGAGGTGCCCGTCTTGTTTCTTGGCTCCAAACTGCTCCATATGTCTGGCAGAATAATCCGAAATGATGGATTGCATGATGTCGGGTTTGTACCGACTGGCATCTATTTCGGTTTGGCCCATACCTAAACATTTAAGTAATTCGAAATACTCCTTTTTCATAGCATTGAATGTGAATTAGTCTATAAATATACTAATTACTTACGTATTATATTGATAGAGTATACCAGAATAATGTACAAATATTAGTAATATACTTATCCCCTAATTCCATAAATACTTATAATATTTGTATGATTAAAGTTGACTAATCCCTCGTTAAAATATCATATCAATAGTATACTTATCATCTATTTACGGTAGATAATAGAATATTATAAGAGTTAATATTCAGCACCTTGGATCCAAGCGACAAAGGCAGCTCTTTTTCGTCTTTTACTACTTTCTATCCGGTCTCACGCCTGAATTTTGGTACTATCCTCCTAGATGACTATCTTCCAGAAGTTATACAACTAGTAAGCATTAAAGAGCAGGCATACAAATTAGGCTACCTGATGATTTTGACCAAACAGCAGATAAAAGAAATTGCCGAACAACTAGACAGTGGTTTCCGATGTTTTTGGAATATGAAAAATAGCGACTTGCTATTTGTTCCGGATACTGTAAAGTATCCGGAAATAGATACGGAACCTTGGGCAAAGGAAATAGAACTGCTGGATAAGCATAAGGGTGATTATACCGAAATTGAACCACAAGAATCAAGTGATTCCTTTAAAATCATGGCTGATTTTGTTAATACCTTGCCGGAGTCGAATTACCTGAAAAACCGACTCACAAAAGCCTTAAATAAGAAAAGACCATTTCGAGAATTTAAATCGGAAATGGATAATTCAGGAGAATATAGACAAATGTGGTTTGACTTTAAAAATCAAGAAATACAAAAATGGGTTCAAGAAAAAATTCACAGGGCTTATGAGCTGTTAACCAAAGAAAGCGGAGCCTAACTTTACCGTGGATGCCAGGCTATATTTTAGTTACTAATTAGGAGTCGTTCATATAGGTCTTCTCCCGCCATAGAAGACTCTGTTTTTATCTCCCAACTACCATGCGGAGCCATTGGAGCACCGGTTTAAACCTGTATGCATATTTAAGGAAAATAGCTCCTTTTTGAAGCGTAAACCTATAATGACAGAAAAGAAAAACATACTTCCAGAATCCTTTTTATTCCACGAAATTAGTAACCTTATTGAACAAAGCCATTTACAGGTCATTTCCCAGGTAAATAGCACCATGACCTTGCTTTTCTGGCAGGTAGGCAAACGGATCAATGAATTTATCCTGGAACATAAACGGGCAGAATATGGTCAGCAAATTGTCGTGACGTTGTCCCGACAATTGAAGGAGCGCTATGGCCGGAGCTTTGAAGAAAAGAATTTGCGGAGAATGCTACAATTCGCGACCGTGTTTTCAGAACATGAGCAGGTGCTTACCTTGTCCCGCCAATTAAGCTGGTCGCACTTTCTGGTCTTGTTGCCATTGAAAACAAAAGAACAACGACTCTTTTACGCCCAGCGAACCATCAAAGAGCAAATCAGTGTCCGGGAGCTTAGGAAACAAATTGAGCAAAAAGCCTATGAACGCACGGTCATTGCGGATGCGCAATTACCCAACCAAGAACATCATCTCGCTGGTAGTTTCAAGGATCCTTATCTGTTGGACTTCCTGAACCTGCCGGTTGGCTATCTGGAGAATGATCTGGAAACCGCGATCTTGCAAGAACTGGAAACCTTTATTTTAGAGGTGGGAAAAGGTTTTTCCTTTATTGAACGGCAAAAACGCATGATCATTGACGGAGAAGATTATTACTTAGATCTGCTGTTCTACCACCGTAAATTGAAACGACTAGTAGCCATTGAATTGAAAATTGGTAAGTTCCAGGCAAAACACAAAGGTCAGATGGAATTATACTTGAAATGGCTGAATAAACACGAAAGAGAGGAAGGGGAAGAAACTCCGGTAGGACTCATCCTTTGCGCCGAAACGAGCCGGGAACAGGTAGAACTGCTGGAAATGCATAAAGATGGTATTATGGTAGCCGAATACTTAACGGAATTGCCACCGCGAAAAGAATTAGAAAAGCGCTTACAGCAAGCTTATTTGGAAGCAAAGGAAGTAATAGAAAATAGAAAGCTACTGGAATAGTACATAAACACTAAAAAGCGAGGAAGAAAACGAATGCCCAATTCCCCTCCCTCCTATTTTTCCAATAACTTGGATTCAATACCCTATGTGTAGTGATAATAAGACATACCTTTGTTTTAGGTTCAAAAATTGTAAGGCGGTACCCAAATGTTCTTTTCCCTTTTGTGGAATGGATAAAAATTTTTATAAATGGGCAAGAACAAGTATTGTAAGGCTAAATAACAGAAAGTATGCAAGGAAATAAGGTTATTGTTTAACAAGGATTTCCGAACCCTATACCTTATATCTATCCCCTTCAACCTGTTTACCAGAAACTATTCCGTAGGCTTTAGAAGCCTCTATCAAGATGCCAGAGTTAAGAGAGGCTACATTATGTCGAAAGATAACATTATAGCTGAATAATTAAATCTTTCATGTCCTGTATGGGGTTTCCATAATGGCGCTGGCTGGTTCGCCCGGCACCAGTCGGCGAAGTGTTTATATAATGGTTAATAGTCGAACAATCTAGGTTATCGAGTGCTTGGCCCTCGCAATGGGCTTTAAACAGGAAAATAAATTCATTGATGGTTCCCAGCGCTTTCCGGTCATTATTGGTTCGCCTCAGCTGCAATTGACCCAACTGCGCTGTTATGACTCGATATTGTCCTTCTGTTATAACTTTATCATAGGTCAGCTGTCGCAGCAGCTGATCTAGAAATAACTCCGGAAAATGGCATAAATCTTTTTTCAGAATATCCACCAGAAACACGGCATAGTAAGAGATATTATTAACCAATATGATGCATTTTCTGCGGTGAACCGTAAATACATGTCCGTTCCAATCTCCTAACACAGAGGGCTGAGTAAAGCTGGCAGTATCCTCGTTAAGGCTTGGAAACAAAGCTTGGAGTTTAGCCGAAAGATAGATCTGGGTCATAGGCTTTCGTTTTTACCGGGGGTAAACTGCCCTGCTCGGTCCCAGAGGGTGGATGTAAATTAAGGATAATTTCATTATTGTTTGTTGAGATTAAGAACAAGTATGAGTAGTAAATTTATTACATTACATGTTAAGTGTGAAAGAAATAGTTTAGTCCAGAAAGAAATGGGAACAATAATCTCCTGTTTTACATAAAAGTGGTTATAGGAAAATTATTAAACATCCATCGGCAGTATATGAAACCGGTAATGATGTCTTTATTTTTTTAGCCGAATCAAGTTTACTTACCAAGATAAGTTAATCCTTTTTATAAAATATACATTTATTCTCCACCTAATATTTAGTCTTAAACAATCAAATCCAGCTGAATTATATCTAAGTAGGGACTTAGCCATAAAGTACTCAGAAACGTTACCATGTAGTCACATTGGTGGTCCCTCTTAAAATAAAAGGATTCTACGTAATAGTTGTGGAGATAATAAAGAGCGATATTATAATTATGAGTGGATCGTTTAGCTAAAAAGGTAGCATTCGCGTGCAAATATTCTACCTTCTGGGAATGAGATAGAATATCAAAGATATGCCGGTTATGCATGGTTTTATTTTAATAAATGGGATTTTATATAAGTTATCGAGCCAAAAATTTATAAACCAAGTAAGTTCTCCAAACAAGCTTTAATCTTCTCCGGATCATTAATGCAGGTGGATTCCTGATCTTTGTATTTTAGAATAATACGTGACGTATTAACCTGATCCTGTTTCACCAGTACCCCATAGGTTCTTAAGGGTTCGTAGTTGTTGAAAGTACAGGCATGTACCACTAAGTTTCTTAAAGCAACTTTCGATGATTCTTCACTCATAAATGATAGGGTAAATAGGGCGTAAACAATATCATAAGTTGCCTTGGAATTAAGCTAAAACTTAAATTTATAATACCGCTGATGCAATTGGCTCATACTAAATTAAACATTACTGCTACATTCTGCTATTGGTTCACTTACTTTCTAAATTTTTGTAGTACGAGCTAAACTAATACAGAACTCTTCACGCGTTCTCAATACGAATTTTTAAAACGATGACCGGTTCACCTGATAGATTTTGATAAATTTATAACAAAGATATGCTCTATTAACTACAGTAATGCCTTTAACACTAGGAGGACTTTCCTGGTCCGCGTTTTTACCGTGCCTAAAGGGATATGAAGTCGCTTCGCAATTTCCGATTGGGGTTAGCTTGCAAATTGAGCCCTATAGAATTTAATCAATTACCCAACGCAAGGTTGTAATTTCGGCTCGATTGTTTTTAATGTTATTTTGTGTCTCCAACAGTCTGCTCATTTCTTCCTGATTAATTTCATTTTGATTTTCAATTAAACTAATAACAGCTAGAGAACGGTTATTTTCTTCTTCTAAAGCTAGGATTTTAGCTAAGACTTCTTGTTCTGTTTTCATGAAAAAATAGATTGTTTTTAAATGCAGTATTATTTACAGAAATTTTTTAATGACTAGCTTACGTAGTGGATTAATGACTGGAAAAAATTTGAAAAAGAAACCCCTAACTAGTCCGCCTAGTTAAGGGTTTGCTTTACAATTAAATCTATTTACTGTACTACACTTTTACTTACTCCTTTGTACTCGGCTTCATCTGTTGGTGCATGTTCTCGGCTACTACACTGTCGGGTAGCAGCTTACTCGCCGCGACGGTAAGTTTGTTTTTCAGACCCGAAATTATTTCTAACTTACCGGCCATTAACGCTTCATAGCCATCCTTGGCTACTTCGGCCGGATCAGCCTTGCTGCCTTCTTGGACCATCTTGGCTTGCTGCATCTCAGCCTTATTAAAGAAGTCCGTATCGGTGGCCCCGGGCAATAGCTTGGTAATGGTTACGCCCGTATCTTTTGTTTCATTCTGGATAGCTTCGGTAAAAGAAGAAACAAAGGCTTTCGTGCCATGATAAACGGCTTGTAAGGGGCCGGGTACTTCCCCCGCAATGGAAGAAACCAGCAGGATTTTACCTTCTTTACGGGCTACCATCTCTTTTAAGAAGCATTTGGTTAAGATGAGATAAGCGCCAATGTTCAAGTCCACAATCTCCAGTTCCCGGTTAATATCCGTATCCACAAACTCCCCGTATTGCCCCTGTCCGGCATCATTGACCAGGACATCCACCTGAATACCTTGCGCTTTTACCGTTTCGTATACCTGAAAAGGTCCTTGTCGCTGGGCTAAGTCCTGCGCAATAGTAATCACGTCGATACCGTATTGTTGTTTAAACTCGGCCGATTTAGCGTCTAGCTCCTCTCGATGGCGAGCTACCAGCACCAGATTATATTGATCTTGGGCAAATAACTTAGCCAGCTCATAGCCGATACCTTGCGTAGCCCCGGTGATAAGCGCATATTTTTGATTAGTTGACATAATAAATTCGAGTTTTAAAACTTTTCTAGTTGATTAATAATTCGGCTATTTACTTAAGCCAGTACAAATTCCCAGTAGTAGGCACGATTCCTTACTGCAAAGCTTTTTTAAGTTCGTCGGTAGCTAGTTTCTGGGCTTCTTTGGCCTGCGGCACCACCGTGGCCATGCCGAAGAATTCGTGGGTTACCCCTTCGTACACCTTTGCAGTTACCGCGATTCCGGCTGCTTTTAACTTGGCCGCGTAAGCTTGTCCTTCACTGAGCAGCGGATCAATCTCGGCGTTAATCACCGTGGCGGCGGGTAAACCGGTTACGGTCGCTACATCCACCAGGGAGATGTAAGGACTATCCCCATCGGCTGGCGTATTGAAATAATGGGTAAAGAACCATTGCATTAAAGGTTTGCTCAACGGCTTAGCATTAGCGTACTGGTTGTAAGAAGTCGTATTGGTATTATTATCGGCGATGGGGTAAACTAACAACTGGTGCACAGGCAGCTGGACGTTATTGTCCCGGGCCATCAGGCAAACAGTCGATGCTAAATTACCGCCGGCACTTTCGCCCGCTACGGCAATCTTGGTCGGATTAATGCCGAGCGTAGCGGCATTTTGGATCGTCCACAAATAAGCGGCGTAAGAATCTTGATGAGCCGTGGGAAACTTGAACTCTGGTCCTTTGCGGTACTCCACTGAAACAACCACGGCATTGGTTTGTTCGGCTAAAGCCCGGGCGGAGGCATCGTAGGTGTTAATGGTAGCAATCACCCAACCCCCCCGTGGTAGTACACAATACCCGGTAAAGCACTAGTAGCGTTCTTGGGTTTGTAACTCCGTACGTGAATGCTGCCGCCGGTAACGGGTACGGAGTAACCCATGGTATCCACCAGGGAAGGCGGCATGGCAATGTTATTGTTTTTCATGACGGCCATTACCGCGTCGGTGGCGGTCGGAGCTAAACGGGCTTGTTGCGGCGTAAGGGTATTCAGGGGTACGCCTTTAGATAAACTATCCAGGGCTTCGATCACGGCCTGCATTTCGGGTTTAATGGTCGGTCCCCACTCGGGTTTGGGTTTAGAAGGATCAATGCCGGTATTAGATTCATCATCGTCCTGGCAAGCTGATAGAGATAATACCAGGCCAAAAATGGTGAAAATAGAAAGTAGTCGTAATCCTTTATCTATAAAAGGGATATTGGTCTTCTTGGGTTGGGTGTTGGGGTTAGTGTTCATTTATGGGTTGTAAGAATAAAAAATATTAGGTAAATGGTTAAGGTTTAAGCACTACTTTGACGCAGTTGTCTTCTTTTTTCTTAAAGATATCGTAGCCATGCGGTGCTTCGGATAGAGGCAAAGTATGCGTGATAATGTCGTTGAGGGTTACTTGGCCGGTTTGCACCAGGTTCATCAAATGGTCAATGTATATTTGCACCGGGGCTTGGGTGCCCATTAACGTTATGCCTTTATCGAACCAACGACCCAGCGGGAAGTTATCGTACGGAGCGCCGTAAACACCTACTACGCTCACTACTCCGGCCCGGCGAACAGCCCGCATGCATGTTTCCAGTACTTTAGTAGTTCCTTTTTCAAAATTAATCACGGCTTTGGCTTTTTCCAGCAAACTGCGGTCGGCTTCCATGCCCACGGCATCAATACACACATCAGCGCCTCTACCTTCGGTCATGCCGCGGATAATTTCTACCACCTGGTCTTCACTTTCCCACAGAATAGTTTCAGAGTTAGCCGCTTTTTTGGCCATCTCTAAGCGGTACTGCTGCACATCGATGTTCACCACGCGACCTGCTCCCATAATCCAGGCCGATTTAGCCGCCATAATCCCGACTGGTCCGGCCCCGAAGATAGCTACCGTTTCCCCGCCTTTTATGCGACCCCAATCCGCGGCGGCCCAGCCCGTCGGGAAAATATCCGTTAGAAATAAGACTTGTTCGTCCGTGAGTTCGTCCGGTACAATCCGGGGACCAAAATCAGCGTAGGGTACTCGCACGTATTCGGCTTGCCCGCCTTGAATGCCGCCGTATAAATCGGTGTAGCCAAACAAAGCGGCACCTTTCTCGGTCATTAAGCCACCATCCGGGCCGTAATTTTTATTTGAGTTCTCGCACTGCGTGGGCCATTTGTGAGTACAAAAAAAGCAACTGCCGCAGGCAATCGGAAAAGGAACAACTACCCGGTCCCCCTTTTTTAAATTTCCTACTCCCGATCCTACTTCTTCGACAATTCCCATAAACTCATGGCCCAGCACCATGTTATTCATTTGGGGAACAAAGCCGTCCAGGATATGCAAATCGGAACCGCAAATAGCCGTAGAGGTCACCCGGATAATGGCATCGCGGCTATCTTCAATACTAGGATCGTCTACGGTGTCGACCCGAACATCGTTAATTTTGTGAAATACAAGCGCTTTCATTGTTTTTGTTGAGAGTTGAAGGTTGGAAAAAGGACAATAAGCTCTTTTACCAGTTTCCAAATGACGAGGTTACTAGACGGAAAAATAAATGCTATTTATACGGAATATTAGATGTATAAGTGACTAATATGTAAGTATAAATACTGAATTTTGTTTTTTAGTTTCTTAGAATCATTTTGGGCTAAATCCTAGTTTTTATTTTATGCGTACGGTTGTTAACCCTTCCCCTTGAAAGTTTGTTGGTATCCCGAGGTAAAGATTTCTTTATCCTGCAAGTCGCAAATACCTCCAATTTTCGAATGAAAGAGGGGAGCGGATAATTTTACTGTTTAATAAATCTAACGTATGAAAATTTGGCTTAAATCTCTTCTCTTACTTACTGGTTTTACCGCCTTAATGCTTAGTTGTAGCGACGATGATAGTTTCTGGGAGGCGATGATTCCCGAGACGGATGATACGCCTACCTTATCTCGCTTTTAGCAAGGTTCCTTACAAGAACCCTTATAGACTACACCTATTATAAAACTATGAAAACGATCATTTTTGTGCACGGCATGTTTCAGAACCCTAAAAGCTGGGGTAATTGGATGAACTACTTTACTCAGCGAGGCTATAACTGCCTGGCGCCGGCCTGGCCCTTACACGCAGGTGAACCCGCGGAGTTGCGGCAGAATCCACCGGCCGGATTGGGTGATTTAGAATTAAATGAGGTGGTGGAAGCCGTAGAATGCGTAGTGTTGGAACAAGAAGCCAAGCCCATTGTTATTGGCCATTCCGTAGGCGGTTTAATCGTGCAATTACTGGCCAACCGGGAGCTGATTGCAGCCGGGGTGCCCATCGACTCCGTAGCCCCGAACGCGATGGTAGATCTGGACTGGAGCTTTGTCAAAAACAGCGCTACCATCGCCAATCCCTTAAAAGGCAATGCGCCTATTTACATGGACGCCGAGACCTTTCACGCTTCATTTGCCAATACCTTGAATGAAGCCGCGGCAACTGCGGCGTTCGAGCAGTACGCGACGCACGATAGCCGCAACGTGTTCCGGGATTGTATGGGCGAGGCGGGCCGGGTAGATCTGGACTTGCCGCACGTGCCCTTGCTGTTTATCGCTGGCGAGAAAGATCAGATCGTCCCCCCGCACTTAAACGAGAAAAACGTCCGAGGCTATACCGATCCGAATAGTGTAACGGCATTGCAGGAATTTGCCAACCGGAGTCATTTTATCTGCGGTGAGCCGGGCTGGGAAGAAGTAGCCGAGTACGTCTATAACTGGTTAGAGGCCCAGGACCTTTCTTAAATCAGTTCTCCTGACAGTATAAGTGGGATTTAAATCTTACCGGATTGTACAACCTTATTAATTAAGCAAGAGAGCGTTTATCTTTTTCCTACTAAAGCAATCGTCCCTATGTCTATCACTCAACCTGCTTCTTACGTCCGCTTCGACAGCGGGGTGGAAGAAACCCAACCCGATGAACAGCAATTAACGGAAGAAACAGTGGCTTCGATGAACCGGTTGAACCGCTATATGTTCGACAAGCACCGCCACGCCATCCGGGATGCACATGCTAAAAGCCACGGCGTACTCCGGGGGGAGCTTCACATCTACCCTAATTTACCCAGCCATCTGGCACAAGGATTATTCCAGCAAGCCCGCACGTACCCCGTGATAATTCGTTTGTCTTCCGCCCCGGGCGCGCTGGGTTCGGATAAACAATCAACTTTCAAGGGATTTGCCATAAAGGTAATCGGCGTGGAAGGGCGCAAGTTTCTGCCGGATAAAGCAGACGAGGTCACCCAAGATTTCTTGTTGGTGAGTGATCCCGTGATCCCTACGGGCGACATCAAAAGCTACCATGACATGCAGCTCAAACTAGAGAAACTCGCCCATACGCCGGAAGCTTTCCAGGAGGCATTATCGGCTGTGTCGCGGGTTGCCAATAAAGCATTGCAAGCCGTGGGCGTGGATCCGCAAATCAACCCGATTGGACCAGGGCATCCGCATTATCACATACTGGGGGAAACCTTCCACTCTATGGGAGCCTTCCGGTACGGGGACTACGTGGCTAAGATTAGTGCGGCGCCCCTATCGGGCAATGTGCAAGCTTTAGCTAAGCAAGAATTGAAAGTAGAAGATGCGGAAACCTGGCGAGACGTGGTCGTGGATTTTTTCCGCCAGCAAGGGGCCGAGTACGAGTTACGGGCCCAGCTTTGTACCGATCTGCATACCATGCCCGTGGAAGATGCCTCCGTAGAATGGCCCAAAGCACTAAGCCCGTATCAACCCATCGGGAGGATCGTGATTCCGGCGCAAGAGGCCTATAGTCCGGCGCGGCGAGTGTTTGCCGACGATGTGCTTTCGTTTAATCCGTTTCATTGTTTACCGGAACACCAGCCTTTAGGTTCCATCAACCGGGCCAGACGTTTGGCCTACGAAACTTCTAGCCGGTACCGGCACGAGATGAATGCCCAAATCCGCTTAGAACCCCGCGACATCAATCAACTACCGGATTAGTTCAAAAGAAACTTACCGCTACTCCCAGTAGTAGCGGTAAGTTTCTTTGAATCTTGGTAGCTATGGCGGCACTATGGAAATAACTCCGGCAAGCTAATTACTTTCCTCTTTTAAAGATTGCATATCAATAACAAACCGGTAATGCACGTCTTTCTGCTGCATGCGTTTGAACGCTTGATTTATTTCCTGGATAGGAATAATTTCTACTTCGGGTAAAATCTGGTGTTCGGCACAAAAGTCTAATACTTCCTGGGTTTCTTGAATACTCCCAATTAATGAACCGGCTACCGTCCGGCGGTGCATGGCTACTTCCATATTGTTCGTGGGTTTTTTATAAGGCGCTAGTACCCCCACGGCTACAATGGCGCCGTCTCTTTTCAAAAGACTTATATAATCGTTGATGTCATAGGCATCCGGAATGGTATTCAAAATAAAATCAAAAGCGCTTTCATGCTCCTTCATCGCTTCGGTATCTTCTGAAAATAACACCTGGTGCGCGCCTAATTTTTCGGCATCCGCTTGTTTTTCCTTGGAGGTGGTAATTACGGTTACTTCTGTGCCCATGGCTTTGGCTAGCTGCACGCCCATGTGGCCTAAACCACCTAAACCAACTACAGCTACTTTATCCCCGGCTTTTACCTGCCAGTGTCTTAGCGGGGAGTACGTTGTCACTCCGGCGCAAAGAATGGGGGCAGCCGCCTTAATGTCCAAGGCTGCCGGTATCCTTAATACAAAGGATTCTTTGACCACAATTTTGTCGGAGTAACCGCCAAAGGTGTTAAAACCGCTGCCATCGGGTTTCATGTACCCATTGTAAGTGGCCGTCCAACTTACCGGACCTTCGCAGTACTGCTGCTCTCCTTCGGCGCAGGAAGGGCAAACCCCGCAGGAATCAATCATGCAACCCACCCCAACGGTATCGCCGACTTTAAACTTGGTGACCGCCGCACCAACTTGGGCTACTTTGCCGATGATCTCGTGGCCGGGTACGCAAGGATAGATGGTATTGCCCCAGTCATTTTTCACCTGGTGTAAATCCGAATGACAAACCCCGGTATATAAAATATCTATTAAAACCTCATCGGCTTGGGGTGCTTTTCGCTCGAAGTTTAGGGGTTTTAGTTCACTAAAAAAGGAGCCCGTAGCTCCGTATCCTTTGGCTGGTAATGGGTTCATAGCTTGTTTTTTACTTGACAGACTTGCTTTTCTACTCGTCAGATTAAGTCTAGGTTGTGGTTGAATGAAAAATAAATCAAGTCCGTAATGGTAGCATGAATAGTCTGTCTTGTTCCAAAATACATGGACCAAACGTCTGGAAAACAGCCATTGTTAGGAGATTATATTGAGCTATTTTACATATTCGTACTTATAAGACTTACTTGGCAGAATAGAAAAGGAGGTCTAACGCAGTTAAACAAATGAACTATGCCGCTTTTCTAGACCAACTCCAGAAACAATATATAAAGATAAAGTGATGGCGTAGCTAACGCAACGGTGTGGTTCGTTGCCGACTTCCATCACTTCATACTTGGTTGTTTTTAATGGAATTTGCCAAAGCCGTATATCGTTAATGGAATAAAATTTTAGAGATCGCTTTACTCACTAAATTGCGGCCTTCGGTACTAAGCGTGGTATTTTGGTAGGGGTTAAGAGCCAGGGATTTTTGAATAAGGTGAGTGCCATTTATCTGGTCACCCAAATGAAATTTAACTAAACCATCCAAGCAAACCAATCCGGCATCCTGACTACTGGTGCGGGTGGCCTTCTTTAAGTAAGTAGCAGCCGTTTTATAATCCTGTTTTTGATAATAAATCTCAGCCAAAGCTTTACATACATCTATATTATCAGGACGTCGTTTGTATTCTTTCATGGCGTAAACAAGGGCTTTATCAGGGTCTTTGCCTAATTGCAGGTGGATGTTGGCTAATTCTAAGTCTACCACGTGACCAGCAGCCTGATCTTCTTCCAGCCCTTCTAGTAATTCTTCCATGGTAGCTTTAGCTTTAATAATTTTATTTTGTTGTTGGTAAAGCCGGACCAGTTCTTCTTGAAAAGAAAATTCCGGAATAATGCCTGCAGCCTGCGTAAATATTTGTTCGGCGGTCTGATAGTCTTTTTGTTTAACAGCTAAACGACCTAAGCCGCCCAAGGCAAAAGCGTAATTGGACGATTGCGCCAAGGCTTTGTTATACTGCGCTTCGGCATTTTTTAGGTCGCCGGTCTTTTCGTACAAACTGCCCAAGGTTACCGTAACCCAGGCGGTTTGTTCTAAACCGGGAAAGCCGGCATCTATGGCTAGTTGCATAGCTTCGATAGCGCCAGGCATATCGCCATGGATTTCGCGCAAGTACGATACCCGCGAGTACGATTTCAGGTCTGGCCGTAAGGAAGCCATTTTATCCGCCATAACAATAGCTTCTTCGTAATGGCCTAATTCTACGTTAGCATCGCATAATACCCCATAAACAGCCGCGCCTTGGTTATTAATCTGTAAGGCGGCTTTCCCAGTTTTCAGGGCCGCTTCAAATTGGTGAAGCGATAATTGGATGGTAGCTTTGGCCACGGTAGCCTCGTATACCAATACCTGATCATCCGGTTCTCGGTCCAAAATTTCTTCCACTAACTGGAGAGCCGCCGGATAGTAGTAAGGGTGCTCGCCGGTAATGCGGGCTTCCTGCATGTAGGCTAAAGCCAATAACAATTTACTTTTTAAATCGCCGGGCTTCTCGCGTAGTTTGCGCTGCAAACCCTGGATCGCGGCTTTTGTGTTTAGCCACTCACTTGTGGTTGAAATAGGCCCTTGGCGTTCGCGGAGCGGCGGAATAGGCTCCGAAACATTCTGGTATTTTTGAAAGAGTACAATGCCTGTTACCACCAATAATACTAGGCTAGCCGTATAGAAGTAGTTTTTTTTCATAATAACGAGTCATATTTTTTATTGAATAAAGGTCAGGCACTTTGCCTGACCTTTATTCAATAATTATTTTACTTAGAAACTACAAATTTTAAGGTTTGGTCAGATTGTGCGCCGTTTACCACGCGGGCGTAGTAAATTCCCCCTTTGTACTTGCTTACATCTACCGATACCTCGTATGTACCGGCAGCTCTTGGTTCCTTATTCACCGGAGTGGCTACTAAGTTGCCGTTCGCATTGTAAATATGTAAGCTTACATCCGAAGGTTGCCCGATGTGGTACCGGAAGGTAGTTTTATCCCGACTCGGATTAGGGAAGCCTTCTAGTTGTTTCAGCATAACATCCGGCGTGCCTAAATTCATGCTGGCTGGTGCTTGGTAGGGAGCTACGCTGGCGCTTGGACTAGGGTCAATGTTGCCACTGCCATTCTCGTTGCCGTGGCCGCCGTAGGAAAACCCTTCCCAAGGTTGGGCTTCAAACGGAAATCTGCCAGGAAGGGGAGCATCGTTTTTCTCGACACCGGTAGTAAAGGTTAAAACGTTTACTAAATTCTGGGTAGCCAAACTAGCTGGGGTGCGATAATCGGCTAAAACCAGTAAGCTTTTCTCCGAACCCGGACACGGATTACCTAAAACATTACGGTTTACCGGTATCTGATAGTTGGGTTCAAAGTCGGTTAACCGGGCTGCGTAATAAGTGCGCACGATTTCGGTCACATCTGTCTGGCAACTAGCATCAAATTTAAAATTATCGTAACTGCTGCCTTTACCCGTACCAAAAGTTGCGGAGCGGATGTCGGTGATAATGGTTCCGGCCGGTGGGGTAATGAGGATAGGATCGCTGTTGTGTTGTTGTTCCACGTCGCCAATTACTCCTGCTCCGGCTTTTATATCATAATCGTCGTAGCCTAAACCAATTGCCGCTAATACAACGCCGCTTACGGCTTGCAATTCAATGCGTACCACGTCATCTTCTAAACGACGTCCGTTCGGGAAGCCATCCATATTCGGAATGAACTGGACAAACTTGGTTTTATTCCACCGCGGGTCCGTTAAGCCTAGTACGGCGGCTTGTATTAAACCTAAACTGCTAAAGTCCGGCGATTCACGGGTAGTGACCGGGGTGGACATATTAACCCGGAGCATATCGCCGAAGGTAGGTAAAAAGTTATTGATAAATGGTTTACCAGCAGCCAACGGATTACCATCCTTTTTACCGGTAGCTAGTTGGTAAGGTGGAAGGTTGGGTACACCCGTCATGAAAATGGGCAGTAAATCTACGGAGCGGGGTTCGTTATCACGGAGTAAATAATTACCGAACAATTTAGTATCTAGGGCGGTACCTTTAGTAGCGGGATTGCCTAACAAAGAATATAAACCATCGGCTCCGTTCCGGAAGTCATACTTACCCAGTGATTTGGTTTGAATACGCAACGGCGCTAAACCCGGCACCGCTTTCCCGAATTTTGAATCATCCATGTACAGCGCCAGCTCCGGATTAGTAAAGTATTGCTCAAATTCTTTAGAATCTTTATTAGAAGAAACTCTATTCCATTCGTCTTTTCTACCAATCGGAATGATAACTTCGTTCGTGAGCGGCATACCTAAACGGGAAACCTGCACGTATTCGCCTTCGTGTTTGTCTTCACCATTGCTATTACGTACGGTAATTTTCCGTCGGCTGGACGAAGCCCAAACCCCGATAATAAAATCAGGATCCAGAATGCTCCAGGCCTGACTAACTTTCTGGCCTTCTTTATTCAACATTTCGATGGGAATGTCCATGGCAATGGTGTGCACATTTAATCTTTTTAAGCCGTCCACCGGTTTGTTCGACCGGACGTTACCTAAATCTTCAATGCCGCCAATATCCACAAAAAACGGATCGTCTACCGGGCCGCAAAAAACTTTTTCGCCGGTGCTAGCCGTCATAATAGCACCTTGCATCAGTTTATCGTAGTTGCTGTTTAAACCAACGGCACTTTGAATACTGCGTGGGCCTACATTGTAAGGGGGTACTACACCATTGCTGATGATGGTGGTAAAACTTTTACCACCATCCGTACTTTTTTTACAAGTATAGGTGTTTTTCTGGTTTTGCTTCCCTAACCGGATGTAAAAGTGAGTAGTTGGGTCTTCGTTGGTTAATTTAAACTCAAACCGGTACAAGATATCATCTTCTTTCTTACTAGCATCGTTTTTAATGTGGATGTCGTAAGCAATGTGCTCCCCAAAGCTGTAAAAGTTAGGAGCACCGTGCGGATGTTGAAAAGGAATATAATTGGCAATTAATACCATGTTGTTTTTGTTCCGAGGGTTGCGGAACGCATACACGTCGGTATTATCGGCCAGCGGATCATTGGCAATGATGGGCGCTTCCCGGTGACTGGAAGATTCCAGGTAATTGTAACGCGTCGCAAATACGGATAGGGAGGCCACAGCCGCCACTACCAGCCCGGATTTCAGCAGGCCAGACTTGGTAAACATTTTCATAAGCTTGTTTTAAAGTTTACTAGTTGTAAAGAAATGCAGGAGATTAAATAATCGATTGATTATTAACGGAATGTAAAGAGCTTATACGAAGTAGCTTTGTTGCTGGATTGCTTCGTTTAGGAAAATAGTTATATAAATTATTTAAAAATTAGAAAATAGGGATTTCTGACTCAAGAATGCAGATTTTGGGAAGTGAGCTGCTTCTAAAAATTAGAAAATATTCTCTCTTGGTGTTGCTTTTTTTAAGTCTGGTTCGGAAATAGGTTGACCAATTAGTCTCCGTAAACGCCTGTTTTCCTGGGACAATAACCAACTATCTTATATAAAAGTACTTATAGCCTTATGTGAAATGATCTAACTAGATAACGCTTCAAAGTTGATTATTCCCAGATATAGATATTCTAAGCTCCTTCTCCTGGAAAACCAAGGACCTCCTAGACTTCGTAGATCATACCATTATTTTTACTTCCGTTCTGTTTGAATTGTTGATCCGGACTCCCTACGAAACTAAGAGCCCAAGGGACCACATACTCGCTTTTACATAGTTGTATTTTATTTAAGAATCATGTTTATGAAACAAACGCTACTCCTAATTTTTGGCTTGTTACTCTCTCGTTTCGTTGCTTATGCGCATTTGGGCGGTAGCATTACGGGAACAATCGTGAACAACACAAATGATCAGCCCTTGTCAAACGTGGCCGTTACTCTTAAAGGCCTCCAAAAAATTGTTTATACCAATACCTTAGGGAAATACCGGTTTGATAACTTAGCGGCCGACATCTACCAGATAGAAATTTCGCACCTAGGATATGTGCGGCAAACCCTTAGCGTAGCCGTCCAGGAAGATCAAGCCTCGCTAATAGTTACCAAACTATTACCTACGGCCATTGAGTTGAGCCAAGTAACTATTTCCTTGCCGCAAACCGAAGACCAGCAATTAATTAGTAGCCTCGATATTAAACTTCGGCCCATTACTAATTCCCAAGAAATCCTCCGGCTGGTACCGGGATTATTTATCGGCCAGCACGCTGGTGGAGGCAAAGCTGAGCAACTCTTTCTCCGCGGCTTTGACCTGGATCACGGCACCGATATTCGCTTAAGTGTGGACGGCATGCCGGTTAACATGGTATCCCACGCCCACGGCCAAGGGTACGCCGATTTACATTTTGTGATTCCGGAACTCATTCAGAACGTCGAATTCGGTAAAGGCCCTTATCAAGCTAGTCAGGGTAATCTAGCTACGGCTGGTTACGTTAACTTCAAAACTCGGAGCACCATCGATAGCAATATGGTCAAGCTGGAAGCCGGCCAATATGATTCTTACCGGAGCGTCGGTTTGTTTGATTTACTGGGACAACGGGGAAAAGAAAAACAACAATCCGCCTATATTGCTTCGGAGTATTCTTTTTCGAACGGGTACTTTGATAATCCCAAAAATTTAATCGTTTGAATTTATTCGGTAAATATCACGGGCATCTCTCGGAAGCAACCCGGCTAACGCTTACCGGATCCACTTTTTATAGTAAATGGAATCATTCCGGCCAAATTCCGGACCGAGCAGTAGCAACCGGTCTCATTGGCTATTTTGGTTCTATTGACCCCAATGAAGGGGGAGAAACTAGCCGCACGAATCTGAATGCGGAGTTAGTCACGGTAACTCCGAACAATAGTGTTATTAGGCACCAACTATTTTACGGCAAATATGATTTTGAACTCTATTCTAACTTTACCTTTTTCCGGGCAGATTCTATCAATGGGGACCAAATTCGTCAAAAAGAAAACCGGCATTTATGGGGCTACAATGGTAGCTTTACCAATAATATAACAGTTGGTAGCAAAGAATTAACTACTACGGTGGGCATCCAATACCGACAGGATCTAACCAAGGAAACGGAGCTCTCTCATACCAAGAACCGCAACAAAACCTTAGAACAATATCAATTCGGTAACATCCACGAAATCAATGCGGGCATTTACGTCAATGAAACGTTACCCTTATCTCCCCGTTTTACCGCCAATGCTGGCGTCCGCATCGATGTCTTTCGCAACCAGTACGAAGACTTACTATTCAATCCTGCCAGTAAGGCGCAGGCCTCGACGACTATTATTTCGCCTAAGCTGAACTTATATTATACGCCTTCCGCACAACTGCAAATTTATTTAAAATCGGGCAAAGGCTTTCACTCCAACGATACCCGAGTGGTAGTCCCCCAGAATGGGCGCCGGATTTTACCAGCTGCTTACGGCAGTGATTTGGGAGTTATCTGGAAGCCTTTTCCTAGGTTACTGGTAAATGCGGCTGCTTGGTACTTGTGGCTGGAGCAGGAATTTATCTACGTGGGGGATGAAGGAGTGGTAGAGCCTAGTGGTCAATCCCGGCGCCAAGGAATTGATTTCTCCTTGCGGTATCAGCTTACCAATTATTTATACCTCGATGCGGATGTAAGTACGGCTAAGCCGCGCGCATTAGGTGAAACGGAAGGCCAGGACTACTTACCCTTAGCACCTGTTTTAACTTCGGCCGGTGGACTTAGCTGGCAAGGATTAGGTCGGTTTAGTGGTTCTTTACGTTATCGCTATATGGCGGACCGGCCTGCTAATGAGGATAATTCTTTAGTTGCGAAAGGATATTTGGTGAGTGATTTACAAGCAAATTATAGCTTTAAAAAGCAGCAGATAGGATTATCGGTGCAAAATCTGTTCAACAATCGCTGGAAGGAAACGCAATTTGCCACTGAGAGCCGTTTGCTAACTGAAACCGCACCCGTTAACGAAATCCATTTTACACCCGGAACCCCCTTCTTTGCCCGTTTAAGCTGGAGTTTGTTTTGGTAAGTAGATTAGTCAATTTTTTTCAGAACAGGTCTAGAAATTGTAGGACGAATCATAAGTCGTAATTTCTCCAAAATGACCATTTTTCTGAGATTGCATTTAAGTTATTTTACATATAAGTTATTTTACATAAATGAACTTATATGTAAAATAACTTATTCTTGCTCCCTGATCTTGTAGTATTTGGCCTAGTACGCTAGATAGTAAGATGTAAAATAAAATATTGATTATCAGTGACTTTTACAACTGGACTCCGTACGCTAGCGTATGGTCTTGTTCCAGGTGGTCCCTTTATTGGCGGTGGTGTTACTGGTTTTGCTCAGTACAGTGGCCTCTTTTGTGCTCATTCAACAAGGATTAAGAAGTCATTTTGGAAAGCAAATCAAACTTCTAAGAAGACCTTCCTTGCCGCACTTGCGCAGACGAAATGCTTTTAAAAAAGTCCGTTTCCATCCCGGTCCAGGGCGCTAATATCGATTAAGTCCAGGTAAGCGGATAAGCTAAAAACATTAATAAAGCCCCGAATCAGAATTAAGTCATTGCCCGGAATTTTTTGGGTTACCTCCACAAATAATTGTTGGACATAAAATAAATGATAGCTATAAAAAGCATCCTGCCGAGAAGCTAAGTAAATGCCTTTCTGACTTACCAGCTCCGCGCGTTGTTCGATGTTTTTATGATGGAAAGTAACCAGGTTCATGGCGAGCAGTTCAAAGGGAAAGAATCAAAAAAGTGGGCAACGGATTTCTCCCGCTAAGGGCATCTGGGCTTGATCGAGTAAGTGTAACAGGTGATCCGTTAATTGATCCAGATCGTAGTGGATTCGCTGCCGGACCCGGGCATTCGGTTCTTTGTGGAGCAGGTACTTGAGAAATAAGATGTTATGAATGCACTCCTTTTGGGTCAAGGATTCCACCGGCTGGAATAAATGCCAGGTTAAGGGTTCCACCGAATACAAGAGCGTTGTCATCATCATTAACCTTCCTAAACTTGTAGGACTTATTATATGCTTACTCCCCCTTGGTTTTTGGTTGTCTATATTCCCCTAAAATCCGTATTTTATGCAAAAAAATAGTAACTTAATACCAGGTACGTATGGAAAAACGGGTGATTTTAATTCTTCTCTCCTCTACTTTAGGGAAGAGGTTTTCAGGCTGAGTGGAAGGGCTGCTCCTGTTAGCCAGGTGAGTGCTTGCTCGGGATTAAAAAAGTTTTGAATTAAATAGATGGGCGATTCACTGGTTAAAACGTGTTGTTGGACCTGTCTAATCCGGCAACAGGTTGACCAACCTATCTCCGGAAACGGCGGAATAAAAATAAAAAAAAACTTGATGGTAGCAGGTCTTTTTGGCAGAATAGCTATCTCAAAGTAGCATCTAATTAATCAAGTTCAAGTTATGGTTGATGAGATGAGATGAGTTAAATAATACTGTATTCTAGTACATAGTCAAGTTATATTCTTATGATTTATGTGTGTTTTAGCAAGCAAAAAAGCTATAGCATTCTATTGGCTTTTGCCGCGGTAGCTAGGCCTTACTTTTCTCCTCAAGGAAAAAGTAGGCAAAAGACTCAAGCCGCCACAAAACTCGCGATGAGTCCTTAGCTTTTGTGCAAACTAAGTATATTCTGATAGGGAAGACATTTAAGCTGGAAAAAGCAAGTGGCAGTTAGTTTGGCCTTTCACCAAGCTAAATCGTTATTTTTTTCGTCGGAAAAGCCCAATAACACTCGCAATCAACACCAACCCAATTGCCAGCTTAAAGAATATTTTACGAGGAGAAGTTCGTTGAGTGCTTTGAGCCGGTAATCCATCAAATAGCAATTCACCATTAATTACGGCTAGCACCAGGCGCACTGTTTGGGTAGGGGCATCCCACTGGGGAAAGTGGCCGCAATCATTAAACCAATGCAGGTGAGCGTCGGGAAAAGCAGCTAAAGCCCGAGTGGCTTGCCGGGGAAGACAAACTCGGTCCTGCCGGCCCCAGCCAATAACCAATGGTTGCTTAATGGTTCCCTGAGGAGCCCCTTGTTGCCGCTCTCCGTGAGCTAATTGGTCTAATAGTTCATCAAAAGAAGGGGAGCTGGCAAAAGTGCGCATCTCGTCGCCTACCAAGGTCGCCGGTAATTGCCAGGGATGAGCAGAAAACTGAGCCAATAGGGCCGTACGGCCAATGGGGTTTCCCAGGAGGGTTGGCATAACCGGTTGCAATAACCGCACTAGGCGCACGGAAGTAGCCACTGAATAATAAAAAAAAGGTATCTCCCAGCCCCGCCAAAATCCGCCGGGGTCCAAGGAAACAACGGCGCCTACTATTCCCCCGCGTCGAGCTAGCTCTAGTACCAGACGGGCACCCATGGAACTACCTACCGCATCAATACCCAATAAATCTTGTTTTTTCAGAAAATCTGTAACGGCATCAGCCAGAGTACGGATAGATACTTCCCCGAGCAAAGCAGGGGTAGCCCCGTGGCCCGGTAAGTCAACGGCAATAACTTCCCGACCCGCTTCAACTAGGGCATTCATGATAAGAAGCCAGGAACGCGAGCTACCGCCAATTCCGTGAATAAGTAATAGCGGCTTACCGGTGCCGCGACGAATGCAGTGCATGTTCATAAAATAATGGAATTAGGAGCTATGACGTACTAGCTTAGGACTATTTACGGAGTCCGGGACAGTCAAGTTGGTGTAGCAGTTGATAAGCGCAAGGAAGGATCATTACTACGAAGGGCCTCTTCCTTGCAGTCGGTAAACGATAGTCCTGTTAAGTTTATTCTCCTTTAAAATTACAATGTTAGTTTATCAACTAGCTTAATGGTAAGTAGCCGTGCTTTGTCTGTCTTGTCCGGATATAGGTTGACCAAACGTCTCGCGAAACGACGGAATATTGGGATGCAAAAAGACCTGGTACTACCAGGTCTTTTGTGTGCTTTATTTGTCTTAAATAAGCATCTCCTCAATCATGTTTTTATTTTGAATGATGAGAAGTGTTCTTGATACTACTTTCCTAGTTAAATAATGAGGATCAAGCCAGAGGAATAAATAAGTGAAACAGTCCTACTTATTGCTACTTCTTAGAGAAATAATAAACTACTCCCACCTGTAAAACCCGATTTTGGCCATCATTAACTTGCGCTACCACTTGCCCATTAGCATCATAATCGGTATAGGAAAGAATGTTGTTGAAACCGTAACTGTACCGCGCTTCTAAGTCTAAGGAAGGTTTGATTTTATAACTGATTCCAGCCGCAACCGCCAAGTCAAATTTATTGCAAGCCGCGGTAATGTTTTTAGGATTATCCCCGAAGTTTTCGCGCCCATAGACTAAATAGCCTAATTCTGGTCCTAGCACAAAAGAAAACTTAGGGGTAAGGTGATAACCAGCTAATAGAGGCAGATTAAGATAATGGTACTCATCAATACCCTTGCCTCTAAAAAAAGCATTATCCAGCGCGATGGTAGTTCCTTTTAAAGAATAAAGCAGTTCGGCTCGTCCAAAAAGCTTTGCATTAAATTCTTTTTGCCATAAAGCTCCCACGTTAAAGCGAACTTTCGTTTGATAATCGGCACCTCTGGATTTCTGAAAATCCACATTTGTCAGGTTTACTCCTCCTTTAATACCAAAGGAGGTTTGACCATAGCTCCAGGCAATATTGCCCAATAAAAAGCCAACCAATAAGCAGCATTTTTTCATAAGATAGAGAAGAGTTTTCCTCCTAACGTGAAACATCTTACTTCTATATAGAATGCTACAATATTTATTTTCTTGGGCCAAGAAGATAGAATAGCCAGTAGTAAATAGACTCTGGTTACTCTAACTTTCCTTTATGCGTTAAATGAACTTGTTCTTTTCGGGCAATAACTGCTTGAACAAAAAGTAAGTTAGGGCAGCAACCATCCCCCAGGAGCTAATATCGATTAAGAGTTTATAGGTAAGTAAACCTTCTTGGAAAGGATTGTAGTGGAACCCGACCAAGTAATGTACTACCTTCACGATTATATAAGTTACAACAAGATGAGTAAAGCCAAAACGGCTATAATTAAATTTCATACTAATTGTTGTTAGAGGAGATAGTTAAAGGTGCTGATTTTATATGATTTATCCTTACAGATTCAATAAAATATTACAGTAAAGATACTGCTTCAATTTTGTCCCATAATCGCGATTATGTAAAATACGAGGGTTCTGAGGAAGGAATATTTAAATATTTTAGTAATTTGTGAAGCAAAGGTTTCCTATTGAGAATTTTATAGCATATCGGTTTCCGCAAAGGTTCTTGTATACTATATTAAATAACTTTTATCTGCTGCTCTATCCATCTTTTTTGAATTAGCGAGTGCATGCGTCGTTTTCGTGTAAGTAAGCTCTTTAGTATTATAAGCCTGCTTTTGTTACTTTCCTGTGAACAGGAGGAAGAACCCCAGAAAATACCCTCCTTAGACTTAGCTAATCTCCAGAGTATTCGTATTCAAACGCTCGTTAAATTTGTCAATGCGGACACCCTTAGTCAGTTACCTGTTTACTATCAGATAACCGATAAGAATGGCTTGACCAGTTATAACCCACCTAAAGGAAGCAAAATTCAGCTTTTTGCCAACGGTGTTTTGCAGCCTGATAACCAGTATTTTTCCAGCAAGCAGCCACAAACGGTTATCCTGGAAGCCCAACTGGGTGATTTACGGAGTGCGGCTTACCCGATAACCGCCCGTCCGGCAAAGACGTATCCGGTGGTCAAGTTGCCGCTCATTTTTCACCTGCCCACTGATGTAGATTACCCTGATTTAGATATAACCTTATCAATGATGATGAAGGAAGTCAATAAGATGTACCGCAATCGGCAGGATAGCCTTAACCCAAATGTAGCCGATGCCTATATCGAATTTTATCTGGCTACCCAAGATCCCCAAGGTCACCCACTAGCTCAAGCGGGCCTTAATCGATTAGAGTATTCCATGCCTAGTACAGTGGATTCAGCAAAAGCTAAGGCCACCTCCATATTACATAGTTGGTGCATCAAGAATTACTTAAACATTATTGTGGGGGTGAACTGGTTCAAAAATGCCATACCGGAAGGTTACTCCGCTAGTTTTTCGCCTGGAATTATAACTGATTCAAATAATTCATCTTGTGAAGAGATCAATAAACAAATTGCCCCTGATTATGCTATTCCAGCAGTCTATATTCACGAAAATGCCTTTGTAGCGGGGGTAGTAGCCCATGAACTGGGTCATTTCCTGAATTTAAAGCATCCCTTTGATACCGGTTGTTCCGAGTCACCGGCTCCTTCTTTTGGTAATATTCAGGATACACCCCGCCATCTGCCACCAGATCCAAAGAGCCCGAGTGACTTAAAAATTGATTGTCAGGGTTTGCCCTTCCGTTCCACTAATGTTATGGATTATTACAACAAACAAACTTCCTTTACCCGGGATCAGGTATCCTTTATGCGCCAGACTATTGACCATCCGTATTATTTGCCTATTCCATAAAAAACCGGTATAATGATTTTTAATAAAGTTCATTTAACAAAGTACTCTAGGAAGATTGCATAAATTTATCCTTATAACTAATGTTATGTTAAATAGAATAACTTGTATAGACAACATGTAAGGCAGTTGGCCGAAGCATGTAGTATAAATGTAGTAATGGGTGGTAATTTATAATGTTCTGAAGCGGCTACAATATTCTTCATAAGTAGAAGAAGTCTTTATAATATCTCTTAATTCATCATAATACTTCTTTCTTGCAGATGACATGTTTATATAATTTAGCATAGATCCGGCAATCCCACTAACTAAGCCCATTATTAAAACGAAAAATGCTATAACTGGAATGAAAGCCAACGAATCCCAAATGTAAGTTAACCCCATCCCCAGAATGAAAGTTATTAGGCAATATTTGATTAATGCAAATTCGTTCCAAAATTGACTTTTGGGAGCTAAGTTATATAGTGGCTCTACTTGAAATATCTGTTTATAAGAAATGTATTCTTTTTCAGACATTAAATTAGGCTTAGTAAAATGGTATCTAGATACGATAACTTTAACAGCCATAATTATAATTCTTTTAAAAGTTTTTCTAAAGCGATCTCCGAAGCAATACCTTTGATTATACTCTCATGAATATGTTCTAATATGTAATCTACAACAATTGGTCGAAAGCCCATTTTTGCCGAGATTAGCTTACAAATACTAAGTTCCCTTTCACTAATTTCACCATCAATAGCGGACATACAAACGCAATCATAGATTTGGTCTAGCTTTTCTCTGTCATGATTTGGAATATAGAATGCAATATCATCAGGAAAATTGACTACATGCTGAACTATTGATGGATCTAAATATAATTTACTAGCCACTGCAAGCATAAAGTCGAATTCTCTGTTCGTAAAATTGCCATCAGCTAGAGCAATAGAATAAAGATTTTTTAAATGGCTTTTTTTTCTTTTTACTTCACTCGATTCTACAGAATTCTTTAGTTTTTCAAAAAGTCCCATATATTTCCATTTTATTATTAAGCAGTTAAATTAGCATATTGGCTTTAATTACAATTAGGCCATTGCGGACAATCTTTAAGTCTTTGCTATGGTACTATCTTGTTAAGTCAATTAGCAGATTTTTATTTCTTCATCTTTTTAAAATTTCTCTATTATTTCATCATTTGATTCCAAAAGGGGAAATGCATCTAGTAGACGTTGATAAACTAAATCATTAAACAACTCTGTTTTAACACTTTTTGGATTGCCTGGATGCAACTTACGAATATGACAAATAGTAGAGTCTGCTTTTATTTCTTTCCACTTTAAGTAAAAAGCATCATTTATTTTCTGATGAGGTAGCGATTTCTTTATAAAAGGCATAATATCCTTCTTCCAAGTTAAATTCCATCCGGCGTCCACCATTTCTTGTTCGGAAAGCTGCACTAGCTGAGCATTTGGATTTCTTGTAATTTGAATTTGCCCTTGAACTGGCCGCAGAACAGTCATAGTAGCTTCCTGCGGGCGACTATTATCAACTCCTACTATCACATCAGCATTAGCTACGTTTTTGACGTTAATCAAGGCAACATGAAATTGTACTAATACAGAATCTTGAATTCCTTGCGATTGCAGTGCTGCTCCGGCATCGGATATTTGTTTTAAAAATTCCTTAACTTCTCGTGAAGCGCTCTTCGACGCAGAAAGGTTGGTAAGAAAATCTTGTGGCATTATTGGGCGCTGAAATCCAATTGGCATGATCAACAAGTCCTGACTTAATAGAAAGCGGTGCCCACAATCATTTTCAATAAAACTCTTATAACTCTTAACACTTTCGGCTACAAGTCCGAATAGCACGGCATCCCAACTTTCCCCAAAAAAGTGTTGGGCCTCATTCCGGTAAGTGTATAATATTGGTAAACTTTGCCGAGCTTTCAGAAAAGAATTGCCAAGCTTATCGGAGGTCTTATTCAAGCAGTCCGGAAATGTTATGGACCAACCATCCGCTTTTTTAAGCTTTACCTTATTGCGGTGTAGGAAAGCTTTCATGGCCTTTTCCCAAGCAGTAATTATATCTAATACAACTTTTTCGTAACGATGGGACTCATTTACTATATTATGGGTATTAATGGCGCGAACCATAAAACTAATAGAACTATCCAAAAGCGATTTAGCGATATTAGGCTTTCGCTTATTGGAGGTTGGTGTTAAAACACTTTGGCTCGTTGTAATAGTTTGAGTCGTTCCACTGGGGAGAGCTGAATTCATGTAAAATTATTTAAGCATATACAACATAGACGGCTCACCAGGGAACGGTAATAAATCTTTAATATAGGCAAATTTTAATTATCATAAGTTTTATTTTTTTCAAACAATAGTTTTACAAAGTCCATTAAATTATACTTTTAGTGGTTCCACTTAGAACTTGCTTCTATTTGAATCTTAATACTATTCAAGAGATTGTATAATTGATTTTCATGTATAATATTGTTTTATAATTACTTTTCAGGACTTATAATTACTTTTCGTACTATATTTAAAGAAAAGATTACAAAATAGTATGATCAATAACTACTTCTCGGAGGATAGTAAGGTATTTTATGATAGAGTTCTGCCAGAAGAAGGGTATTTAGTGGGTTACGGTGCATTGATAGCATCTTATAAATTAAAAGTGCCCCTTCCGGATCGCTTAGCCCTTGTCATACAAAAGCATAAAAAGTATGAAACAGAGGAATGGTCTGTTTTTTCTATCCGATATAAGCCCGAAGATACCTTTTTTGGGCAACTGACCTTTGCTTTCAAGTATGAGGGAATTGAATTAGGAGTTCTAAAAGCTTTATTTCAGCGAGTTGCAGAGAAGGAAATCGTTTCAATCATTCAAAATGAACCCACTAGTCAATATAGTCGAAGAATATGGTTCCTGTATGAATGGTTGTTGGATACAGAACTGGATGTACCGGATTTAACTCAAGGCAATTTTGTTGATTTAATTGACCCTCATCTACAATACCCTGGCCCAATAGAAATTTCAAGAAGACATAGAATTCGCAACAACCTGCCAGGAGTGAAAAATTTTTGTCCTTTAATAAGGAGGACAGCAAAGCTAGAAGATTTCATAGCCAAAAACTTAAATGGTAAAGTCAAAGATTCTATCGGCCGAACACATGCCGATATCCTTACCCGGGCAGCGGCATTTTTATTGTTAAAAGACTCAAAAGCCTCTTATGCCATTGAAGGAGAAAGGCCTCCGCAAAATAGAGCGCAACGTTGGGCTAGATCGATTGGCCAAGCTGGGCAAAAGCCACTCTCGCAAGAAGAGTTTTTGAGATTGCAACAAATTGTAATCGATAATCCGCGCTTTGTAAAATTAGGTTGGCGAACGGAAGGGGGGTTTGTAGGAGAGCATGATCGCTTTTCTGGTTTACCCATTCCGGACCATATTTCTGCTAAGTGGCAAGATGTGGAAGAATTAATAGCAGGCCTTATCTTTACCAATATTAAATTAGAACACAGCGAATATGACGCGGTATTAGCAGCCGCAGCTATCGCCTTTGGTTTTGTGTTCATTCATCCTTTTGTAGATGGAAATGGCCGAATCCACCGATATTTAATCCATCACTCTCTGATTAGAAAGAACTTTGCTCCCAAAGGATTTATCTTTCCGGTCTCGGCCGTTATTTTAGAGCGACTGGATGAATACCGCCAGGTACTGGAAGCTTTTTCTCTCCCCCGATTAGAATTCATTCAATGGCAACCCACCACAAACCATAATGTGGAGGTGCTAAATGAAACCATTGATCTATATCGGTACTTTGATGCGACGAAGCAGGCGGAATTCTTATATAGGTGCGTAGAGCAGACCGTAGAAAAGACTATTCCAGAAGAAGTAGATTATCTAGAAAAATATGATCGGATGAAAAGCTTCTTGGAAGATTATTATGAAATGCCGGATAGATTGATTGCTTTACTTGTCCGCTTTTTAGAGCAAGGCAAAGGCAGCCTTTCCGAAAGAGCAAAAACGAAAGAGTTTTCAAAACTAACTTCGGATGAGGTTCTCGCAATAGAAAATAGATATCAAGAGATTTTTAATCTTCAATAAATCATTTTACATTAGTTAAAGGCTCATTTTATAACTGTACTAAATACATATCCATTGAAAATTACTTGGAAACGCTGTTTTACATATAAAGATGCCTGCGACTATACAGGTGTGATTTATCTCCATGAATGGGATGAGAAGCCTTTTTATTGGGGTAAGGCTCATAACAGCTTTTTTGGCGGCCATCAAAGAAAACATAATACAAATAAAATGAGCGGACGATATAATTCCGGCTATAGCCATTGGATTGAAGGTTGTTTACGCCATGGAGCAAGTCTTTATATAGGTGAGTTGGATACGGAAGCCTTAAATTCTATTAATGAAGTTGAAAACTACCTCATGTCGACCTATGCTAGTGAGATGAACAAAAAAAAATCAATCTTTAAAGAGTTAAATCTCCTTCACGAAGGAGAAATACCTAAATCAATTATTAGGTATATTAATTAAGCTAAACCTACCGCCGTATGCCAGAACAAATCACGCCTTATATCGAGCAGTTTTATGATGATGCGGAAATCTGGCCTATCATCAATGGAGCTAGCTATCTCCAGCTACAGTTCCAAGAACCGGATATTTTCCATAACACTGTCTGTATCGTCTTACCCATTGTCCGCCAGCAACCAGGATATATACTCCATCAATTCGATTTAGAGTTATTTATTAAGCACCCAGAAAGTACCGACTTAGGACAGCTTGAACTCTATCGCGTGCGGGATTTTATTCGCCAGAAGGTAGACTTAGGTCTCCTCATACAAGGGGTGCATCAGATTACTGGGGTAGACATTCAGCAGGTACTAGAAAAGATAAAGCAGCAGATTAAATTTTTGCAGCAAGTAGAAAACAAGGATTTACCTGTGACTCCTGCACAGCTGATTTCTGGATTGTGAACTGCCAACTTCAACGCTATTTTAGACAACTCAAGTATGACAGATCTTCTGCAAAAAAAATTAACTCAAGATTTAAAGGTTATCAGGCAACTTAATAGGGTCTCTGGTAAAAGGATGGATTACGGAGAATTTTAGCTTTAAACCATGAATGAGAAAATCTGGTATGAATTAGTGCATTACAAGCATGGCGATGATTATCTAATTTTATATTTAAATCGGCTTAAGAAAACACGTAAAACAACTAATCTGCTAAGTGTTATATTTTCTACAACAGGAATTTTCAGTTGGAAGCTTTGGCTGTATTTGCCAGCAATCACAAGTGGTTTAACTGCATTAATACAGCTTTTTAAAATGATTGAAAATCAAGTAATCCCAACTGATAAAGACATTGAACAGATTGCCATTCTCCGGAACATGTATTTTGCATATTGGAATAAAGTAGAAAAGCTTTGGATTGAATTTAAATCCAATAAAATAGACGACGAAGTTGTAAGAAATAAATTTTTTGAACTAAGGGAAGAAGCTAAAGAAATTGAAGTACTGGACACTAAGCTTTGTATTCAGACAATTGTTAAATTACAAGACCAAGCAGATATTATTACGAATAATTATTTAAAGCAATATCATTAATAAAAATATAAAAATGGCGGGGAAATCTACACAATCATCTTCTAAAAAAGACCAAGGCAAAAAAGAAGTTAAAGGGAATGTTCCAAAAATGAGAAACCCGCCACCACCACCTAAAGCCAATAAAGATTAAAGTCTTTACTTTAGGTATCAAAAAGTTAGAAGGAGCCTTGTTGCAATTTGGTTAACGGGTTCCACTTTGTTCGGCTGGCTATCTCAGAGCATTTACATTTAAATGAACTTAAAGCAGAGAGGTTAATTGTAAGGTTAATTATTTCTAATAATATGAAAACTCTGGGTATTGCAATGATAACACTTTTTTGCTATTCTACTCCAATAACCAAGTAGCTTTGTCCACCTGATTCATAACATTCGATTTGTATTGAACCATCTTTTCTAGTTGTTAAAACTTTCCTTTCGTTTGATGATTTGCTAGATCGGCTATGAATTTTCCAGCCAACAGTTTTAGCTCTATATTTATGTGCTACACAAGTATCTCCTTGTGGCCCATCCGAAATAATTGTAATATAAGGCCTGCAATAATCAAATACTTCTTCATAAAAGCCTGACTCTCTTCCATGATGGGAGGCTACAAAAACATCGGTCTTTCTAAGTAAATTCTTAAAAGAATCCTTTTCTAATAATTCTTTCCAAGCAGCTCTTTCATTATCTCCTGGAATACAAATGGTGGAACCTGCATAAGTAAAGAAAACAACTAGGCTTTGATTATTTAAATTGTATGTACCACAATTTATTGGACCATATATATCAACTTCAAGACCACCATTATTACTTGGCAGGTTTGGATTATTATATTCCGTAATTGCTCCATTAAACCTAGTTAACAAGTTAAGATATTTTTCAATTTTAGGAGCATCACTAGATCTGTTTCCTTTTGTTATATCCTCTTTTGGGATGTGCCTAGGAGCAGTTAACGTATTAATATAAAATAAATCTAAATTGCCTATATCATCTATGTGGTCTGTGTGAGGATGGGTAATAATCAATTCATCGATCTGTTGAACTTGATAATTTTTCGCCAAGTGTTTTAGTGGACTAAATGTTTCATAGGGTAACGACGTATCACCTGAAACATCTCCTGTGCCCAAATCAACAACAATATGCTTTCCATTAGGCGTTTTTATATATGCAGCTGAACCATGTTGAACATCCCATATTTTTACTTGAAGTTTACTCATAATTATGTTTTAATCTTTGGAAAGTACAAGAAAAAGGGAAATAGCACTCCTTAATCTATAGGAAGAGAATCTTACCATTCTTCTCCAAAAGCCAATTATCCCTACCGGAGTAGCTAAAAACATAAACATCCGCTCATTATGATGTATAGCAAATAATACATTACCAGTAGTGACAGCAAAGTTTTTATAAAAAAGGCTAAAACCAATTGCTATCCATAAAAATAAAAGAGAGATTACCATTCCTCGGTAAAAACCTTCTCTATAAGTAAAAATTTCTCTTTCATTCTCTTTTTCGCTTAAAATTCTATATTCATCAATTAAATTAAACTTCTCATCATTATTCAACTTAAGATATTCACTACCAAATTTTCTACTTAAAGCTTCATTAATTAGAGTTATTGTTTCCTGTGAAAGCTTATATTGATCAAGATATCTGCCTATAAAATTAAGGCTAGAGCGACTGGTATGATTCTGATAAGCGTCTAACTTAACCGACTTAGTTATTGGAAGCCAGTTTCCAACAGCATGTATAAAATGTCCAACGATATAAGAAACGAGGCCAATTGCGAACAGAAATATAGAATTAGAAAGTGGGGTAATATTAAGTATATGATCGGGATAAATAATGACCCATGCTAAAAGCCTAATAGCAACAACACCTACTAATCCCGGTAATAAATAACCAAATATATCGTATAAAGATGCTCTTATTTCCCCCATAATTGTCTAATGCATAACCGGTGTAGATACTATACTAATTATCTTTCTAATAACAACCAATATATCGCATCGACAAATCAATATAAGCAAAAATTAATATTGTAGTTATGAGATGAATGATATTTTTAAAGTCGGATAGCTAAAAGGAATTATTTTGACCAATTAGTTACTTCCAAGTAACGGTAACAAGTAGCGCGAGAAATACCCAAAATTTTTGCAATTTCCTCGGCTCTTTTACCTGATTTCGATAAAACCAAAGCGGATTTAGCTTTCTCCATAGCTTCCGGAGTTAAGCCAGCGGGTCTCCCTCCTGCTCTACCGCGAGCTCTGGCGGCGACTAAGCCTGCTTGGGTTCTTTCTTTGATTATCTCACGCTCAAACTCCGCTAGTGAGGCAAAGATGTTAAAGGTAAAACGACCGGTGGAAGTTGCCGTGTTGATGCCATCCTGTAAACTGACAAAGTCTACTCCCCTTTTCTGAAACTCCGCTACCAGGTCAATCAGATCGCGCAAAGAACGACCCAACCGATCCAACTTCCAAACCACTACCGTGTCTCCGGATCGGAGCTGACCCAGCAGCTTCTCCAGCTCCGGCCGTTCTTTGTTTTTGCCGGACTTCTTTTCCTGGAAAACCAGCTCACAACCATTTCTAGTTAGAGCATCTAATTGCAGTTCTAATTTTTGATCCTGGGTGCTGACCCGGGCGTAGCCGATTTTCATATTTGTCTCACGAATGCCATCTCAAATATACAAAATTACTTTTGATTTGTGAGATGGTCATTTGATACGGTTTTTGGCCGAAAATAGCTACTTTTTACGAGATGGTTTTTCGTCTCATAAAACGGTCGTTTCGGGAGACGAAATTTTGGTAAGTTTTAGTCAAGACAAAAAGAATTAGCCTCTTTCCTTGGGTTGCATGTAGGGTTGCCAGTTCACGATAAGCACTTTTTCTTCGGGCAGCAGTAAGTAACCATAATCATAACAGAAAAAGTAGGTGTTTCCCTTCTATAGTCCGGTATTGATGGGTGAAGTAGCGCCGATCAAATCCTGGCTGTACCAGAAAATCTACCTGGGTGGTTGTCTTACCCCAAGGACTTGCCTTTCGGAGAATATTCCGGTTCTGGCGTAACACGCCGTTTATCTCCTGCCTCAAGAGTTCTGCCGCATCCCCTCGCCTTTTTTGGTTATTGCTTTGGGAACGACATTGATCCGAGCAGTACTTTTTATCACTTCTTCCTTGGATAGCTTGCCCACAAACCTGGCAAGCGGACGCCTGAGTTTCCATGATCTTAGCCGATTAATAAACGTTTATAAACGTTTATTAATCGGCTAAGTAGCTTTCAAAAGCTAGCAAAACGCCTGAATCTCCTCCTATTTTGCCCGAAAGCTTTTTCTACCTCGGATAAAAAGCTGCAGGATCAGGGGCTATAACCCTCAAAAGTATGATTCGCATTCGATAGAAACCATTTTTAAAAAGATTGGAACGACTGGCAGGATAATTGGAGAATATGGTATATATTACTTATAGTATGAAACAAGCCGCTTTAACTAGTAAAAACGCCAATACAAGCCTCCTAAAAGCAGGTATACCTACTCCATCCATAGTGCAGATAACCGGAACGACTCCGTTTAGCTGCTAGTATCCATATTGGCGGGCCCATGTTTCGCTTATAATAACTTAAGAGCAAATTGCAGCAAAAATAGAAGGAAAGCAGTAACAATGAAGTACAAGAGCTTTTGCAGCAAGACCTTTCCTAACATTGATTATGTAAACTCAACCGCTAGTATGGTTCTGCTGTTCCTTTTAGTTTCAAATTGGGCGCGGGAGCCCGCATAGAAGAGTAAGCTTAGTTGGACAGTAGGCAAGGCTTTTGTTTTTAAACCAAAAATGAAAGGTATGAAAAAGAGCAAATCTCCAGACAAAAGCACAGTAAACCTGCCCCTGGTAAATGCCAATGCCGCCGGCATTGATGTGGGAGACACCATTCATGCAGTGGCTGTTCCGGCAGACAGAGATCCAATAGCAGTCCGGACCTTTGGCACGATGACTTGTGACTTAGAGGCTATTGCGGCCTGGCTACAGGCGTGTCATGTAGATACAGTAGCGATGGAGAGTACGGGCGTCTACTGGAAACCCCTGTTTAGTTTACTGATTCAGTCTGGCTTTGAAGTTTACCTGGTTAATGCCAAGCAGGTACGGAATGTGAGTGGCCGCAAAAACGATGAGGATGATGCCCGCTGGATTCAAAAGTTGCACAGTTGCGGGTTGCTCCAGAGCAGTTACCTACCCGACAGCGAGCAAGAAGGCCTGCGTACGCTGGTGCGGCATCGCCGAACTTTGCTGTTGGATAGAAGCCGGTGCGTATTGCGGATGCAAAAAGCGCTGGAGATGATGAACGTTAAACTGCACACGCTCATCCGCGACATCACCGGTAAAACGGGCACACTTATTATAGAGGCGATTGTGCAGGGAAACCGAACACCGGAGCACTTCCTGACGTGTATTGCGCCCAACATCCGGGCCGATAGAGCTACCATTCTCAAATCTTTGCAGGGCAACTGGCGGGAAGAACAGCTTTATCTGTTGGCCGATTGTTATGCCTGTTATCAGTTTTATACCGAACGCATTGCCTCTTGCGACAAGGTCATCGAGCAGCAGTTGCAACAGTACCAGCACCAGCTTTTTCCAGAGACAGAGCCGAAACCAGAAATGATTTCGACCAAAAAGGCCAACCGAAATAAGCCTGAATTTAATACTTGCAACTACTTAAAGTCCATTCATGGGGTGGACGTAATGGCCATTTACGGCATCAGTGACATTGCGGCCCTGGAACTATTGGCAGAAACTGGTACGGACATGAGCAAGTGGCCTTCGGCCAAGCACTTTGTCTCCTGGCTGAACTTGTGTCCCAACAATAAAATATCCGGAGGAAAGCTCATCAGCAGCACCCTGATGAAAAAGAAACCGAATGCGGCCAGTCAGGCTTTCCGCAACGCGGCTAATGCCATACAGCGCAGCGATAACTGGTTAGCCGATTACTTCCGCCGCATGAAAGCCAAAGGAGGAAACAGGTATGCCATGCTGGCGACTGCCAATAAAATGGCTACCATTTATTACAAAATGTTATCTTGTCAGCAGGAGTTTAAACCAGTAGATTTAGTTTCTTACCAGCAGAAATACCGGCAAACCAAAATATTTTATCTGGAAAGGAAACTTAATGATCTTAAAAAACAGGCTGCTTAAAGTTAGTTATATAGAAGTTAGGCAAAATTATAAAATGGTGAAAAAGAACTGTTTTCTGCTTTTTACTACTCTTTTGATAAGTTGTTCAAGTGGGTATGAAAACGACGGCAAAATTGTAAGTTACAAATATTGGAATGAGGGAACTGGTTCTCATAAATTTAGTCTCGAGGCTGATCCGAAATCATTTACTGTCCTTAAACATGATAGATATGCGAAGGATAAAAAATATGTATTTTTCGACGGACAAATAATTCCTAATGCAGATCCCGCAACGTTTGAATCTCTTGATGAATTTTACGCAAGAGATAAATTTAGGGGGTATTACGATAAGGATTCAATAATTTCATCCAAGGGAACAACTTTTAAAGTAATAGATTCTTACTACTCCACTGATGGACATGATATTTTTTATACTACCTACCCCCTTAAAGTATGTTCAGTAGAAAATTTCCGGGTTGTATATGAGCAAAACAACTGGGAAAGATGGACGACAGATGGATGCTATTACTTTTTCAAACATTACAAAATCCCATCTAAAGATTATAACAATGTTTCTTTCTTTAAAGGAAGTGCAGGATTAGCAAAGGATAGAAGGTGGGTATATTTTCTGGACAGGAAGTTAAATTACAACGATGAAGGGAAACAAATACTTGATACTGTTGATGTTTCTTCTTTTGAGGTAACTGATTATATTGAGTGTAAAGATAAATTTGGCTGCATTAATGTATTCCAAGGCCGGGAGGAATGTGAAAAATAAAAATGCCTAACACCAACTAAAAAGCATTAAAACGCTTCTTAGCCCAACCGTTACCACCAATTTTAGGGCACCTGCATGACAGACCAAGCATTCGACATTAAAATACTCGACCTTCATTGGATCCAAAATGTTGACGATCCAACTGACCTTTGTGCACACGGACATGTTTATGTAAAAATTGGCAATCAAATTCTTTCAGACAAAGATGCTGGGGACTGGACTTTAAGTTCTACCGCACTTTACCTAATGCGAACATTTAAAGCTGACTATAAAGCTGATGACTTTGGGAGCCAACTTTTACCTTGTTGCGGACACTTTATGGTCATTGACGATAAAACAAATAAGCTATTAATATTCGGTTGTCCGAATGGCATTGACTGGACAATCCTTCACCTTGATAATAAAATAAAACATATAACTGACAGCGGGCAAGAAGCTATTATCGACTTTGAAGAATATAAAACTTTGGTCTTTAATTTTGCAGACAAAGTTGAACAGTTTTATAAAAACAGTGCTCCTAAAACAATTCCTTCAGACGAGTCAGACAAAAAAGCTTATTTAGCATTCTGGAAAGAATGGCGAGAATTGCGGGATAATTGAAAATAAAAAACTGGTGGTAACACTGGGTTAAAAAAATAGCGAGTGACGCTAACCTTGGTAATGCTTTCTTTTAATTAAGTTTATCTTGGGTGACAGGTTGCAGGAATTTAATCGCTACTTTTTTAACCCAGAAAACGTTATGGATAATTTTAATAAAGCATTTTTCTTATAGCTTTTATGAATACGGGCCATTATCTATGTTTGATTTTTATTCCAATTGGGATAATTATCATGCTAAAAGAAAAGTTTTGGAAGTATCCATCCTATGACACCTTGTTTTGGACTGGTATGCGTTTATTTATTAGTGGACTTACTTTTTTTATTTTGGGCATTTATGGACTTGTTGATGGAATTATTAAGATTACTAGGTAAATAATTTTCAAGTAGAAATTAGAAGTGACAGCCTTCTATTTGATTGAAGTATAAATACTCAGCAATTTTTTAATAAACGAAAGGCCCTTAATAATTGAAAAACTAACAATCCGATAAAATTCTTTTTCCAGGAAGAAAATTATTAGATTAAAAAATAACAACCCATAATTGAGTAGACGGCCCCACCAGTGTTAGCTGATGGGGAGCGCCTCTCACACCACTGTACGTACGGGTCTCGTATACAGCGGTTCGTTTAGTTGTGGGGATACCTGTTTGTAGTAATCGAGCAACGATTCATAACCTTTCTTTACCAACCGTTTCAGCGTGATAGTGGTCACCAGGATGGGGCTTTGCGCTACTGCCCAGCCCCCTTTCCTGGTCTGGCTCCAGGCATAAGCCTGATCCATAGAAACACCTAATCGGATCAGGTTCTTTCTTTTCCGATCGGCTTTCTTCCAATCATGCCAGATGCAATGTCTGAGCCGGTTTCTGAGCCAACTATCTACCTGCTTTAACTTCCCTTGAATACTAGCCAGACGAAAGTAATTCACCCACCCCCGCTGCACCTCTTTGAGTTGCTGAATACGCTGCTCCAAAGCACTGGGCGCGGTCTTACGGGTAATCCCTTTCAGGTTCTGCTTGAGCCGGACCCATGCCTTTTCTGCTACTACCAACTGATATTGGCCTTTGTCCCCTTTCCGGTAAGTTGGTACAAACCGGTGGCCTAGTATCTGAAAATCGACGGGTCGTCTAATGCCGCTCTTTTCCCGGTTGATGGGTAGCCTTAGCTTATTCTTCAGGAACAGGAAAAGGTTGTTGCCCACCTGCCGGGCCTCCGATTCACTTTTGGTATAAACACTAAAGTCATCGGCATAGCGCACGTACCGCAAGCCTTGCTTTTCCAGTTCTTTATCCAGTTCATGGAGCAGAATATTGGAGAGCAGTGGACTCAACGGACTGCCCTGTGGCACACCTTTGCGGCGTTTGGTTAACATTCCCCCAATAAGGATAGGGGCCCGAAGCCATTTGCGGATCAGGCGCAACACCAGCGGGCAGGTTACCTTCCGGTACACCAGTTGCAAGAGCAGACAATGGTCTACTTCATCGAAGAAATTCTTCAGGTCAATATCAATAATATGTTGGTAGCCTGCATGGATGTTCTTCTGGGCCTGCCATACTGCCTGCTGGGCGTTACGGTTCGGCCGGAAGCCGTAGCTGTGTTGTTTGAACTCCAATTCAAACAAAGGAGCGATGGTTTGATTTACCGCTTGTTGCAGTAAGCGGTCGGTGACGGTGGGAATGCCTAAGAGGCGCTTCTGGCCGTTACTCTTGGGTATTTCTACCCCTAAGATGGGTTGAGGTAAGTACTGGCCACCCCGGATAGCCAAAGCTAAGGCATCCTGGTTTACGCGGAGATGGGCCGCTAGTTCGTGTACCGGCATACTGTCTACGCCAGCTGAACCTTTGTTGGCCAGCACTTGCCGGTAAGCCAGCAGCAGGTTGCCTTGGTGCAATACTTTCTCTATCATCTTATTACTACTTAAATGGTAATCCCTGTTCCGCTTACGGTAAGGCTGGCTAAGCCTCCTTACCCCATTTGGAACAACTTCACGTTCCGCCCTTCATTGGTTTGTGAGGCCTCCACCTATCTATGATGGCTCGTTACTACCAACTACTATGGCTTCTGCTGACTTCTCCCCGTGTTCGCGACACCGGGAGACCTCCCCAGGTAAGAGCATATTCCTTCCTCCGATGCCTGGTACATCTACCTACTAACGGTTGTTGGTCAGAGGCTTTGCAAAGAGGTGCTTGCTTACCCGCGTTAATAGGCCTCTTATGTACTTTCTGTTCGTCAGTACCGGATTTTGTAGTCCCGCTTTCTTCACTGCTTACCTCACGGTAAACCAGCTTGCGGCTTACTAACAGGCTTCACCAACTCGCCTGTAAGGGATTTGCACCCTCTGGAATAATTTGATACCTTTCAGTACCTGATGCCCATACTGGGCGCACACCACATCTATACGGTAGCTGCGCCACCGCAAAGCCTAATCCATTAATTGTACAAAACCCAGAAAACCGCTCTTATTTAACATATAATTTGTTATCAGAAAAATGGCTTTCAAACACTCCTAAATGGGTTTGCTTGAAACTCCTTATATGGTACTTTTTAAAGCAAAGCTTCTTCTTCGGCTAGCTAGTCAAAGGTTTAAACTCCCTTTCTCGCTAAGTCATTATCCCTCCCCCCAAATCGGCCCACTAGTCCAGATAACATTTGTCAGCTTTATGATTTCTTTTATCTAACGGAACAGAGCTTTGCTTCTTTGACTTTGATGAACTGAAGCATTTTACCTAATTCAAGATTCAGTTTAATTTTTTAATAATTTAAATTACACTTGTAAAAATTTTATGCCAGTAACATTTTTTTCTTCAAAATGCCTCTTAAGCTCCGAACTAATTATTATTGCTTGTTTGTAATTCTTCAATCTAAAAATTCTTTTACCTTCTGTTTTCGATGGTTCTATAACTAGTTTGAAAAAAGATCTATATTGGCCAGCTTTGTCAGGACGTATTGGGTTTCCGATTTCCCAAATTTCATAATTCGAGCGAAGTTCATCAACACAGTCGACTTCTTCTATCTGATCAATTATATAATATTTTTCCTCTTCAGAGTATTTTATATCATTTATGGATACAGGGAAAAGCTTTACTTCGTTAGGTTTAAACACAGATGTAATTTTAGAATTTACAACTGGAAGATTTGGGTGAGCAAATGAAAAGTCTAATTTTCTACCTTCTTCATGTAATACTATAAATACCTCATTATTATTTGAATAGGCATTATTTAAAAGATTAGTACCAACATGTATTTCCCCATTTATAATCAAATCTCCCAGTATCCAAGCATCTTCTATTCCCCAATCAATAGTAAGCCAATAGTATTTCATTATCTTGATCTTTAACTTTTTTTGTGTTTATTATATTAAATTTTTTAATACAAATTGCATTTTTAAAACATTGAACCTGTTTAGGATTTTAGTTTTTTGTTGATTTGGCGAATAAGCTGGATGGTAAAAGCTAAAAAATGAAGGGCCAGCCAATGCTGTGCTTTGGTTTCAAATCGGATGAGCAAAGTTTTGAAGCTATCCAACCAAGCATTAGCCTGTTCAATGACCATTCTTCTTTTAAAAAGTTCTTCATCAAAGTACACAAATTCCGGTGCTTGTTCTCCTTTTCTGGGATTAATGGCAATATTTGCTTCTATTTGATGATGACTGCATTGTTGTCTGAACTCCTGGCTATCAAAGCCCGCATCTGCATTTAAGAATAGCCCGGCTGTTTCAATGCCTGCTTCTTTCAATAACTCCCGTAGTTCTTCAAATACCTGCTTTATCTCAAACAAGTCATGATGCTGTCCAGCTATTGGACAACTACAAGCCAGCATTAATCCTTTATTGTCGGCTAAAAATAAGCTATTACAACACTTGGCCGCTTTTCTGCTCTGATAGCCAATACATTCTCCACCATTCTTGCAAATAGTCCGGCTACCGTCTAGCTGTATGCTCGATAAATCCAACAGCTTTCTTTGTTGTTTTAATAGCTCTACCCATACCTTTCTGATGCTGCCATCACGCACCCACCGGCTAAAGTGATAATATACCCCTTGCCAAGTAAGGCGATAGTCAGTAAAAAATTCTTTTGTAGGTAACTCCCGCCACTGGCAGCCCGTCTTTAGCTTATGTATAATGGCAGCTACGATTTCCCACGTCTCTACCTTGGACTTACTGCCTCTTTTTCCTGTGCTTAGATGCGGAACTATCCACGCCTTAATATTATCTTTACTTATTACTCCCATTGGATCAGGTGTAGGTTGAAGATTGTCTTTGCAAACATCTTTACCTCCCTTTTCCTTGGGTAGTTCTTTTAATCCTAAACAGCTTCAGCTTCGAAAACTAAAGCATAACTTAAAAGAAGCTTACAAGTAGACATTTGTGAAATTAAATTGAACTTTAACCGTTTGACCTGTAAAGCTATTTCAGGAACTTACCTGTTTTTAATTAAATTCATTTAACAACGAAAACCAAGTGTGCAAATATGTTCTGTTTTATTCATAGAACTAAATATTAAATAGAAATTTCATCAGCCGTTTTATACCCATATTCTTGTTGCAAGAGCCTGCCAAATAATAATTTAAATTATCTATTGAATTCAGATTTAATTCCAAATTCTAGATTATCTATGCCTCCAGGCAAGTTTCAAAGGGAGTAGTTCATTGCGGAAAACTAAGCCGCATAAAGAACAACTTTTATAAGGAGGCCCGTTAGATGCTAGTTACCCCATTGCTGAACGAAGCTCAGCTATACGTATTAAACTTGCTCCGCAACCAGCAAATGGAAAGCCTGGTTTTTCATAATTATGCGCATACCCTACAAGTGGTACAGGCTGCTTTTGATTTAGCTATTCATCAAAATATAGCAGCAGTTCGGCAGGAGACATTGCTGCTTGCCGCCTGGTTCCATGATACGGGCTATTGTATTACTTACCAGGGCCACGAAGCAGAAAGCCAGAAGATAGCGGCCAGCTTTTTACAGAAAAGGCATTACAGGGAAGAACAAGTAGAAACCGTGCTGCATTGCATTAATGCTACTAAAGTTACGCAGGCTCCCCAAAACCTATTGGAAGAAATTATCCGTGATGCTGATTTATTTCATTTGTCAGCACCGGGCTATGATACAGCGCTGCAAAACTTGCGGCAAGAATGGCAACTATATTTAGGGAAATCAGCATCAGATTATGACTGGTTGATTGAAAATTTGTCGTTCTTGAATAAACATCAGTATCATACTATTTACGCAAAAGAGCACTGGCAAGCCGGGAAGTTGAAGAACATCGAATGGCTGGAAAATAGCATTTTTCATTTACTTGGTTAAATAAGAGAGCTCTCCCATGTTTAAAATCCCACTATTATACCTGAGCCATCTAATTGAATCCTTTTTTAAATTGCCCTACTTGCGGCGATTAGAAAAAAGGTATCCCCGTGCTATTACTTTTCTGCACGCCCGGTTCTCTCCGGTCGAGTTCATCGGTTTGCCGCTGACTTTGCTCCTGCTGGTAAGTGCTTTTAATATAGTCATGCTTTCAGAACTGGCCGAACACATAGTAAACTCACCGGTAACCAAAGCCATAGATATTCAGGTTTCTACTTTCTTTTATGATCGTCGCATACCTGGTTTAAGTTTAGCCTTCTACTATTATACTCAATTAGGCAATGTTTATAGCGTAACCATCATGACCATAATAACCGCCGGCATTTTAGCAGGGCAACGAAAAGGAGTTTATTTAATGGGATTGTTAGTATCAGTACTGGGTAGCGGGTTATCAATGCAATTGCTGAAGAACTATTTTCACCGGGAGCGGCCATTAGATATTGGATATTATGCCGAAACCTCTTATTCTTTTCCCAGTGGGCATTCTACCGGTGCCATGGCTTTGGCCGGTATCTTAATTTTTATATTGCTAAGCAGCGTTAAAAAACGAAAGGCCCGTCTGATTGGAACCAGCAGTGGCTTGGCCTACATTTTTTTAATGGGCTTAAGCCGTATTTATTTGGGTGTCCATTTTTTAACCGATGTTACTGCCGGCTTCCTTTTAGGTTTTCTCTGGCTGCTGGTGAGTATTAGTGTAGTAGAATACCTGACCTACCGTAAGGTGAAAAAATCCAAAGTTAATCCGGCTACAAATCCGGATAGTATTATTAAAATAAAAGATATTAAAGAAAGCAGGTGAAAATACTCATTATCGAAGATGAAGAAGCGCTGGCGCAAAGCATCGTAGCTTATTTAAAAGAACAGAACTACCGCTGCGAATTGGCCGGCACCTTCCGGGAAGCCCAGTATAAAATACAATTATACGATTACGACTGTATCCTGCTGGATCTCATGCTACCGGGCGGCGATGGGTTGCGTCTACTCGGAGAGTTAAAAAAACTAAACAAGCAGGAAGGTGTAATTATTATTTCGGCCAAAAATTCTTTAGAAGATAAAATAGAAGGCTTGCAGATTGGAGCCGATGATTATTTAGCTAAGCCTTTCCATCTATCGGAGCTGAGCGCCCGTATTTATTCCCTTATCCGTCGTAAACAATTTGCTAACCGCAATTTAATTCAGGTAAACGAACTGCAAATTGATTTGCTGGCCAAAGTAGTTACGGTTAAAAGCGAAGCGGTAAGTATAACAAAGAAAGAGTTCGACTTATTGCTTTTTCTGATTGGTAACAAAAACCGGGTAATTTCTAAAAGCGCATTGGCCGAACACCTGTCCGGCGATATGGCCGACATGTTGGACAATTACGATTTTGTGTATGCCCACATCAAAAATCTTAAAAAGAAATTATCGGATGCCGGCCTCCCAGACTACATCAAAACCTTGTACGGCATGGGCTATAAATGGGAAGCATGAACCAACTCTTAAACCGAACGTTACTGTATTATGCTTTTTTGGCCACGACCTTATTATTATTGAGTGCGCCTTTGTTTTATAGCCAGATGCAACGGCTGTATATAGATGATGTGGATGAGGCTATCAATCTTCGCCGCGAAGAATTTCAACGCTATCATTTGCCATTGCTGCAAAAGAAGGAGGTGGCCATCTGGAATAAATATAACCGCGATATCTGGATATTGCCCGATACGATTACCCAGCCGGTTGGCCAGATTCAGGAAGCTGTTTTTCTGGATACGCTGCACCAAGAATGGGAACCCTACCGGGTTTTATACGACCGGATTGCAATAAACCGGCAGCCTTTTATGCTGCGCATCCGGATAAACCTGGTAGAATCAGAAGACCTGATAAAAGCTTTGGTCAAATTATATATCGGCCTCCTGGTGGTTTTATCGGGAGTATTGTTTGTGCTAACCCGAGTGGTTTCCAAAAGGCTATGGAAACCTTTTTACGATACGTTACATCAAATTGAAAAATTTAATATAGAACAGCCAGCCTTACCGGTTTTCCCCGATACGGCCATCATGGAATTCAAACAATTAAACACCGGCTTAATCAGCCTGATAAATGCCAATTTAAAAGCTTACCAAAGGCAAAAAGAATTCACGGAGAACGCAGCCCATGAGTTGCAAACCCCACTTGCCGTTTTTCAGTCTAAACTCGATTTGCTTTTACAGCATCCCTCCCTATTAGAAGAACAGGCCGCTATTATCGCCTCTCTTTACGAAACTGCTTCCCGTTTATCCCGCATAAATAAAAACCTGTTACTACTAGCCAAGTTAGGCAGCCGGCAGTTTTATGAACGGCAGGCTGTGGAGGTGGGCACCATTATAACCGAGGTGCTGCCTTATTTCACGGAACAGGCGCAACAGAAAAACTTACACATTCAAACACATTTGCCCGACCAGCCGGTTTGGGTGCAGGCCCACAAAGGTTTACTGGAAATAATGATTCATAATCTTTTCCTGAATGCTATCCGGCATAATGTTGCTTCCGGAAGTATTAGTCTTCACCTGATTCAAAAGCAACTAACGATTAACAATACTGGCGAGACGATACCACTGGAAGAAGAATTATTATTTGAACGATTTGCCAAAACGTCCAGCCATGTCCAGAGTAGCGGCTTGGGCTTAGCCATAGTGCACCAGATATGCCAGTTACACGGCTGGCAGGTAATGTACCAGTTCCCCAACCAACAGCATCAATTTACGGTAAATTTTTAATGGCCGAGGTTCTTCTAGTTCATTTACTTTCTCCAGCACCACGCCTTATAAAATAAATCGCTTAAATCAAGCTTCTTTGTCTTGTGACTAAAAGCAAATTGACCACCTAAATTCAGAATTTATTCCAAATTGGCAGTGAGCTTTGTGAAAACTTAACCGGAAAAGCTATCTCTATTTATCAAAACCTTAATTTTTATTCGGTTTTGTATCACTGCTTACTAAAAAAGATAATGAAAAAATTATTGGTGCTCATTAGTAGTATAGTGGCCCTATCGGCTTGCACGCCAGATACCCAAAGCCAAAAAGTGCCCAAACAAATTGTTGCCGCTTTTCAAAAGATTCATCCAGAAGCTAACATTACCCAATGGAATGATGAATCGCCCATTTGGGAAGCCAAGTATAAAAATAGCCAAGAGATAGGAGCTGTATCATTTAACCCGAAAGGAGAAGTGGTAGAAACGGAATTGGAAATTGACGACAGTCAATTAACTAACCAAACGGCTATATTAGAATATATCCATTCCAAATATCCGAAAGAGGAAATGCAAAGCATTGAAAAAATCACGAAGCAGGATGGCAACATTACCTATGAAATCCAAATTACCGGGAAAGAGTTGGTTTTTGACAGCCAAGGCAATTTCTTAGAAGAAGAATTAGACTGATAATATTTACCCTCCAATACTAAATGGCAGTATTTCAAACCTTTAAAAAGGCATTTTGCCTATTCATTATTTTATGTTTATTGCTGGTTTCACGTGCGCATGCCCAAAATAATTTAGATTACTATCTGGAGGCCGCCAGACAAAACAGCCCACTCCTAAATGATACTAAAAACCAGACCCAGGCCGCTACCTTAGAAATAGAACGTTTAAAAGCCTTTTATACCAAAGCCCAGATAACGGCCACAGGGAATATCATGCTGGCGCCTGTTTTAAATACCGATGAAAGTCAAACCAAACTGGAGCTTTTTCCGAAACCCACCACTGATTATTATGGTTACGACTTGGGTGCCACTAACGGTGGTTTATATCAGGGGCTGATTACCTATACCAAGCCCCTGTTTACGGCAGAGCGCTTTCAAGTGTATGCACAACAGGTAGAAGCAGGGCGGCAGGTAAATCAAAATACGATTCGGTTAACCGAACATGATTTAGAAAAGCTGGTAACCGACCAGTTTATTCTATGCCTCCAGGATAAAAAGCAAATGCTGTTCGCCGACTCATTGCTGCTTCTCTTAGCCGACCAGTGCAGTATTATAAAGCGGCTGGTAGACAAAAGTATATTAAAACAATCCGACCTGAGCTTACTTAATATTGAATACGAAGCCAACCGTAACGTACAAGTTACCTACCAGGCCAATTACTACCGCGACTTGCAAGATTTACGGATTTTAGCCGGGGTACCTGATACGGGGCGGGTGTTGCTGCAGGACATCCATTTGCAGGTAAAAGAATCAATCTCCGCTTCGAACTACCTCATCCGGTACCGCCTGGACAGCTTAAATTTAATGGCAACGCAAAAAGTTTTTGAGCTGAAATACAAACCCCAGCTTAATTTTTTTACCAATGCCGGCTTAAATGCTACTTATCTGCCCTCTATTCCCCAACGGTTTGGGTTTAGTACCGGCCTCACCTTCAACTGGTATATTTTTGACGGGCAACAGCGGAATATTACTCGGCAGAAAACGGCAGTGCTGTTGCAAACGGTTTCTTTTTACCGGCAGAATTTTCTGGTACAGAACAAGTTGCGCCAGACCCGTTACCGGAACGAACTGGAATCTTATACTACCCGGCAACAGATTACCCAGAAGCAAATGCAGGAGTACCGGTCTCTGCTCACTACCTACCGGCGCGAAATAATGGTGGGTCAGCTTTCTATTATTAATTACATTATGGCGCTTAAAAATATGGCCCTGGCCCAACGCGATTCCTTGTTGTTGTACACGAACGAGCAATTACTGATCAACGCTTATAATTACTGGAATTGGTAAACTCCCCTGAAATGAAGAAATTAATCTCTATCCTGTTTTTCTGCTGGCTTTTAACGGCGTGTGGAACCAAAACCGAAACAGCCGAAGAACCGGCTATTAAGCCTAAAACCAGCGTTTCTGTCGTGCAGATACAGCAGGGAAAAGTAGATAACTCCTTGATATTAACGGCTACTACGGTTTACTTGAAACGCAACGTCGTTACCGCCCCCATTGCGGCTTTCATCACGAAGGTAAATGTTCATTTGGGGGATAAAATAAACCAAGGTACGGTGCTGTACGAAATGGAGAGCAAAGAGCGCCGGGCTTTAGGTAGCTCCGCGGCTAAGCTAGATAAAGACCTGGCTAATTTTGGCCGGGTGCAGGTCCGGGCCTCGGCTTCCGGCATCATCACCACCTTTGATAAACAACAGCCTGGCGAATACGTGCTGGAAGGAACCCAACTTTGCACCATTGCCGAGAGCAGCAATATGGCCTTTCAGTTAAATGTACCCTACGAGTATATTCAATTTGCGCAATCAGGTAAAACTTGCCGGATAATACTACCCGATAATTCCGTTCATACAGCCTCCATCACTACCCCGTTGGCAGCGATGAACCCTACCGCTCAAACCCAAACCTTGTTGGCCAAAACAAAAGAAACTCTTTTTCTGCCCGAAAACCTACAAGTAAAAGTACTGCTGGACAATGATCAGGCTGCTAGCCGTCAGGTGTTGCCCAAGGCGGCGGTTCTCAGCGACGAAATGATGGAGGAATTCTGGGTCATGAAACTCATTAATGACAGCACCGCCGTGAAGGTACCCGTGCAGATAGGTAATAAAAGCACAACGGAAACCGAAATAAGTAGTCCGCAGTTCAAGGCCACCGACCGGATTATCTTGCGGGGAAATTATGGCTTACCCGATACGGCTTTAGTTAAAATAACGAAATAACGCGGCATGCAAACCGGTTCTAAAAATTACTTCCAGATTTTTACCAAACCCATTCTGTTTATTGGGCTACTCTTGCTGGCGGCGGGGATATTTTTCTATACCCGCATGCAAACCAATCTCTTTCCGGAGGTGCTTTTTCCGCGTATTACCCTCCTTGCCGATGCCGGACAACTACCCGTGGACCGCATGATGATTACGGTGACTAAGCCTTTAGAAAGTGCGGTAAAAAAGGTGCGGGGCGTTACTATTGTAAAAAGCAGCACTAGCCGGGGCAGCGCCACTATTGAGGTGTATTTTGAATGGGGACTGGACACGTATGCGCAGAAAACACAGATAGAAAGCCGCATAAATGAAATTAAAAACTACCTGCCGACCGGGGTAAACCTGTCCGTAGAAGCCATGAACCAGTCACTGTTTCCCGTGTACGGGTTCAGCCTGGAAGGGCCGGACAAAAGCCAGGTAGCCTTGCGCGATGCCGCCAACTTAATTGTGCGGCCTGTCTTTTCGCAAGTTAGCGGCATCTCGAACGTTATTGTACGAGGAGGAAAGGCCAAGGAATACGTTATTATCCCGGATGCTACCCAAATGTCCGTGCTCGGCATCACCCCCAATACCCTTATTAATGCCTTTAATAACAACAACTTTGTCTTGTCGAATGGCAACGTGTCGGCCTATAACCGCTTGTATTTAACCCTGACCGATACCCGCGTAAACGACGTGGAGGAGCTACAGGAATTAATCATTAAAAACGATGGCACCCGGATTGTCAGGCTAAAGGATTTTGCGAAGGTAGAGTTACAGGAGCAGCAGGAGTTCGTGAAAATAAATGCCAACGGCCAGAACGCGGTACTGATAGATTTGGTAAAACAGCCGGGCATCAACTTGCTGAGTTTTGCTCAGGATGCCAGTGAAAAAGCCGCCGAAATCCAGAAACTGTTGCCTAAGGGGTATGTCCTACAACCCTATTACAACCAGAGTGCCTTTGTCGGCGACAGCATCCACAGTGTTATAAAAACCATTTACGAAGGCTTGTTCCTAGCTATTATCGTAATGATTTTATTTTTACGGTCGTGGCGGGCCAGTTTGGTGGTGTTACTTACCATTCCGGTAACCTTGGCTTTTACCATTCTGGTGCTTTACTTAGTAGGCATTACCATCAACATTATGTCGTTGGGCGCCATTGCGGCCTCCATCGGATTGATTATTGATGATGCCATTGTGATAATCGAGCAGATTTACCGCAGCCACGAGGATTATCCGGAGAAAAACCGGTTTACAGTAGTGAAGGAAGCCATTCAGGGATTATTCCCGGCTATGGTGGGTTCTTCGCTGGCTACCATTGTTATTCATTTCCCTTTCCGGCTCATGAGTGGCTTGGCCGGTAGCTTTTTCCGGGAATTATCTGATACCATGCAGATTACCATGGTAACGTCTTTCCTGGTTACCTGGCTGCTCCTGCCGGTTTTACACTTACTTATCGGGTATAAAAAATCTTTAAAATCGAACCGGCATAACGCCCAACAATCAGTATCTAATTTACGCTGGCTTACCTGGACATTTACCAAACCGGTAGTCTCGATACTGCTCGTGCTGGTTTTAGTCGTTTCAGCGTGGTTTGTTTCCAGCCGGTTAGAAACCGGATTTCTACCCAACCTGGACGAAGGTACCATTGTGCTGGATTATTACTCCCCGGCGGGTACGAGTATTGAAGAAACGGACCGCCTGTGCCGGGAAATGGAAAAAATCATCCTGGCGCAACCGGAAGTAGAAACCTATTCGCGCCGCACCGGTATCCGGATGGCTTTTAGGACGGTGCCGCCCAACTATGGCGACTATTCCATTCAGCTCAAAACAGAACGGGATAAAACGACGGACGAAGTTATCAGCGAACTACGGACGAAAATAAGTGCATCGGTGCCAGCGTTGGATATTGGCTTCGGACAGCGGATTGCGGATTTATTAGGCGATTTAATGAGTTCGTCCCAACCCATCGAAATTAAAATATTCGGCGCTGATTATGCCACCTTGCAGCAGTTGGCCGGGCAGGCGGAAGGCATTCTCCAAAAGGTACCAGGCATTGCCGATCTGGAAAATGGATTGGTAACGGCCGGGCCTTCGCTGGTATTTACGCCTAATCAGGAAAAATTAAACCTGTATAAAATTAATCTGACGGATTTCCAGACCCAGTTAACCGCTTATACGGGCGGCGTGCCGTTGGGTATGAACGCCAACCAACCCACGCCTTCTCCGGCGCAAGCCGCTATGACGGGGGGCATTCAAATTGGTCAGTTACAGGAAGGCGAGCAAATGCGCCGGATTCTATTGCGGTTTACGAACTATCATGAAAACGATGTAGAAGTACTCAAAAAGCAGTTAATTTTCTTACCCGATGGTAGCACGCGGCCAATTTCTTTTTTTACCGGCATCACGGTTATTCCCGGCGAAATAGAGCAGCGCCGGGAAGATTTAAAATCGGTCATCATCTTAACCGCTCGTTTGGATAATCGCGATTTAGGCAGTGCCATTACGGATATACAGCGGCAGTTTGCCCAAAATTTATCGTTACCGCAAGGCTATACCATCGGGTACGGCGGAGCCTACGCCGAGCAACAACAGTCTTTCCGGGAGCTACTTTTGATTTTGAGTTTAGCCATTTTACTCGTGTTTGGCGTGCTACTTTTCCTGTTTAAAGAATGGCTGATAGCCGCCCTTATTATTTTTATTTCCGTGATGGGCATTACGGGCTGTATTCTGGCCTTATTCCTAATAGGCATTCCGCTGAACGTAAGCAGTTACACGGGCATTATTATGATTGTGGGTATTATCGCCGAAAACGCCATCTTTACCGTCAATCAGTTCCGGCAGAATATTAAGGAAACCAACAATGTAGACCAAGCCATTAACTATGCTATTGCCCTGCGCCTTCGCCCTAAATTAATGACTGCCATTGGCGCTATTCTGGCCTTGATGCCGCTGGCGTTGGGAATTGGCCTGGGTGCCCAGATGCAGCAACCCTTGGCGGTAGCCGTCATTGGGGGTTTTGTAGTAGGCTTGCCCATGCTGCTACTGGTATTCCCAAGTTTGATGCGGGTGATTTATAAAAGAACAGAAAGAATACCAAGCCTGTCCGAATAATGATAAATCAGCTAAAGGCCTTAGATACCAACCTGTTTCTTTATTTGAACGGAAAGCACCACGCCTTACTAGACCCTATTATGTTTTATGCCAGTGATAAGCTTTTTTGGGTGCCTTTTTACCTGGTTTTAATTTTTATCATTATTCGCGTTTTTAAGAAAAGAAGCGTTTTCGTGCTGCTGGCCATTGGCCTATTGATTCTAGTAACTGACCAAATCGCTTCTCATCTGCTCAAAAATACAATTCAAAGGTTACGGCCCTCACATGAACTGGCCTTAACTGACCTTATTTATTTAAATAACGGCGGACCAGGCGGCCAATACGGATTTGTATCTTCTCATGCAGCTAATGCTTTTGCTTTAGCTACCTTTCTAGCCTTACTTTTGCCCACTCATTTTAAATTTTTAAAATATATACTATTCTTTTGGGCTATCCTGGTCGCTTACAGCCGAATTTATAATGGGGTGCATTATCCGGGGGATGTGTTGGTTGCAGCTGTGTTGGGAGGAGTTTTGGGAGGGCTAATGAATAAAGGCATTCTGTTACTTTTTCAAAAAAACTACACAAATACCATCGTTGGGAATTGACTTGACCACATAGATGCAGTAATCCTGGCAATAATCATAACTGGAAGTTTTATAGTAGCCTTACCGATGTGCAACTAATATTCCAGCTTGATGCGGGTTCTTAGTAAGTAAAGACTGGAAGCCCTAGAGTTGTCTAAAGTATAAATTTTAATTAATATTCAAGAACTTAATACATAAACGCCATCATATTTATATGCCTACCTGGTTAATATACGCGCTAATAGCCACTTTTTTTGCCGGCCTGACTTCGGTGTTGGCTAAATTTGGAATTTCAAAAATTAGTTCAGATTTAGGTTTAACTATCCGGACGGCAGTGGTTTTTATATTGGTTACGGTTAATCTTTTTACCTGGGAGGGGGGAGCAAAGGGGGTTTCAGAACTTACTCCTAAAACGTTTCTATTTTTAATTCTTTCCGGTTTTACTACCTCTTTGAGTTGGATTTTCTATTACCGAGCTATGAAATTGGGAACGGTATCCTATGTAGCAGCTATTGATAAGGGTAGTATAATTATTACTTTGCTGCTTTCTTTTCTTTTACTTAAAGAACCGCTTACCCCGAAACTTTTAGCCGGTGCTGCCTTAATTCTAACTGGTATGGTCGTTTTAATCTGGAAATAATTATTAAGGATATTACTTTTAAATGTTCCTGGCGGCTAAAATCCCTAAGTATGTAGCTAAAAGGCCTAGAACAACACTGCCGGTTGCATAAACAAAAAAAAGCAATAGTTGCTGATTACCTATTAGTTCCACATTCTCAAAAGTAAAGGACGAAAAGGTGGTAAAGCCACCGCAAAAACCAGTTACCAAAAATAAACGCCAGAATATAGTGGAAGCACCTGCCCGTTGGGTAAAGAAAATTAAAAAACCAATCAGGAAGCAACCTATTATATTAACGAGAAAAGTACCGTACGGGTATACCGAAGTTAAGGTGCCGCCTACCCACTTATTAACAAGATAGCGGGCTATGCTACCCAATCCGCCTCCCATAAAAACAATTAACAGAAATCTCATAAGGATTATCCGTTAATTTCCCAAAATTCTACTGCTTTATAAATAATCATCCTGCCTTTTAATAAAGCCACATTTTTTAGACAAAAGGCTTCCAGTTTATGCTTTTCATCCATGAGCTCCACGCATAAAGCCAAATCAGCATTGTCATATTCCGGATGAGCTACCCGTATTTTATCGTTGAGAGCAAAACCACTATGCGATTGGTAAACAGATGCCATCATCAAACCATCCTGTCTGGCATTTTTAACAATCTCCCGGTAAATTTGCTTGGGTAACAACCGGCGTATGAGCGAATCTTCTTTCAATTTATCTTTAGGTTTTATAAAAATCTGAATCTTGCCCAGTGGCCTTTCATTAATTTTAATAGGATTACTCATGGTCTTCTTTCTTTATTTTAGCAGCTAATCTATATCTGGATAATTTTTGATGAATAAATCCTCTTCTTTTATTTGCCTCCGTTAACGAAGTTTCATCAGAAAAATAAGCATCGAATATTTTGGGTACGGCAATGCGCTGCGAACTGTAAATACCAGAGTGCCCGCTAAAGAAATAAGCCGTAAAGCACGCTACAGCAAAGAATACAGTATGTTCTCCCCCGAAAAGCTCAATACCCATAATGGTACACGCCAGGGGCGTGTTAGTAGCGCCTGCAAAAACTGCAATAAAGCCTAGCGCCGCAAAGAGGCTAACCGGTGCATGCAGCAAAGCAGACAGCGTATTACCCAAAGTAGCGCCAATATAGAACAAAGGCGTAACCTCTCCGCCTTTAAAACCGGTGCCTAGCGTTAAAGTAGTATAAATAGTTTTCCAGAGCCAGCTCCACGTGTCGGCTCCACCTAATTTAAAAGCAGAAATAATGGTGATGGCCCCCGGATATTCCGGTTCTACTCCCAGACTCAGGTAGTCGGGTTTGCCTATTATATAAGTAAGACCTATGATAAGACCGCCACCCAGAACCGGAATCAGCCATTTACGATTGAATAGGTTTAAAAAGATATTTTTTATTTCGTGTACCAGCGTGGCAAACAAGTAACTGGCCAGACCAAAGGCCACGGAAGCAACAATTACTTTTCCTAATAATAGAATATCCAGCGGCAAGTACTTCGAGAGAAAGTAAGGAGTAGCCGGCAACGCATCAATATGATAGCTGGTATGATGTACCGCCCAGGCCGCCACCGTGAGGTCGCCAATCAGGCTGGCCATCAGGGCCGGTAAAAGCGCATCGTATTGAATACGCCCAATGGTGAGAACCTCCATCGCAAAAATGGCCCCGGTTAGCGGCGTACCAAAAACAGCTCCAAAACCAGCCGCTACCCCGGCCGTGAGAATCATCCGCATATCCACGCCTTTTAAGTTAAACCACTTTCCGAACATAGCGGCAATGCTGCCTCCAATCTGGACGGCTGTTCCTTCCCGGCCGGCGGAGCCACCAAACAGATGCGTGATAATAGTGGTAGCTAAAATGATGGGGGCCATGCGTTTGGGCACGCCCCCACCAGCTGCATGAATTTCATCCATAATCAGGTTATTGCCTTTCTCCGACGATTTCCCTACCGATTGGTAGATAAAGTGAATGAGCAACCCAGCTACCGGTAATAAATATAATAACCAAGGATGCTGAAACCGGTAACGGATGGCGGCATGGAGTAACCAAAGAAACAAAGCAACCATACTGCCAATAGCAATTGCAATGGGTATTATTAATATAGTCCAGCGGATTAAGTGTTTGAAAATGGCATATTGCTCTAATGGCCTTCTACGTATTATCATTTATAAATTAAATTATCCGTATTTTAATAATTCATAAAAGTACCAAGGGGCAACAATTTAAAAAATTTAGGATAGCGGTTGATAGATAAACTTTTTATCCGGAAATACTTACTTTACCAATCTTAACAGAATTATCTAGCTCCTTTTAGTGACTTTTATTTTTGAACTTTAAAAGTACTCAATCCGGCAAAAGTAGCTCGGTGGCCTAATTCTTCTTCTATTCGAAGTAGCTGGTTAAATTTTGCTACCCGTTCCGACCGGCAACCGCTCCCTGTTTTAATGTGCCCGGCATTGGTCGCTACTACCAGGTCCGCAATGGTGGTATCTTCCGTTTCCCCGCTACGATGCGAGATAAAGCAATGATAGTTGTTTTGCTGAGCTAAGGCTACGGCTTGCAGCGTTTCTGTAACGGAGCCAATCTGGTTGAGCTTAATCAGGACACTATTCCCAATGCCCACATCAATACCTTTCTGAATAATTTCCGGGTTCGTACAGAAAATATCATCACCCACTAATTCAATTTTATGGCCCAGCGTTTGTGTCAGTCTTTTCCAACCATCCCAATCATTCTCTCCCAGACCATCTTCTAACAAGACAATAGGATACTGGCGCACCCAATCCTCCCAAAGCTGAACCAGTTCGTCCGAACTAAAAGTTTGCTGAGTACTTTTAAATAAGGTGTATTTTCCATTGTTCCACATTTCGCTAGCCGCCGGATCCAGGCAAATTGAAATGTCGGTGCCAGGTTGGTATCCGGCCTTTGTTATGGCTTCCAGAATTACCTCTACTGCTTCTTCGTTCGATTTTAAATTAGGAGCAAAACCTCCTTCATCGCCTACGCCCGTTGAATAGTTTTTACTATTTAATAAGCTTTTAAGAGTATGAAAAACTTCTTCGCCCATTCGTATACTTTCCTTAAAAGACGGAGCATGATGCGGTGCAATCATAAACTCCTGGAAGTCAATATTATTATCGGCATGCCGGCCGCCATTAATTACATTCATGCAAGGCACCGGCAGTATATATTGCTCCCGCTGAACTAATTGTTGATACAGGGGAATGCCTTTAGAAGCCGCCGCCGCTTTAGCAAAGGCAATGGAAGCCGCCAATATAGCATTTGCTCCCAGGCGGGATTTATTGGCTGTCCCGTCTAATTGAATCAAGTATTCATCAAAAGCTTGCTGGTTTTCAAAAGGAATTTCCAGCTTGCCGGCCACTTCGTTATTCAATTGCAAAACGGCCTTTTGGACCCCTTTGCCATTATACCGGGATTTGTCGCCATCCCGCAATTCTACGGCTTCCTTTTCGCCGGTACTCGCACCCGAAGGAGATATACCTCTTCCGGTGGCTCCATCTTGCAAGCTTATTTCTACTTCAACAGTGGGATTACCACGGGAGTCCAGTACTTCCCGTGCCCATATTTTCTTTATTTCCATAGTTGTATTATTTAAGATAGTTAGATAAATACAGGTGATTTAGTTTAATAGATAGAAAGAGGAGACATACAATTTCGCGGACAATTGGATGCCAAAATATCTTATAGAAAAATAAAATGATGTATTTTTAGCAATAAAAAGCTATTTTGATATCCAAATAAGAGCAAGAATATTCCTGATAAAAGCCAAAGAGATAGCAGTGGATGTAAATCCCAGTTGAAATATCGGAAGAAGGATAGTAACTTTTTCACCTACAAATTAATTAAACCGCAGTATAAACCTGCGGTAGCTCATTTGTAGGTGTCATCAGCATCTAAGGCGGTTTTTAATTGGAAGACACCATTTCCATTACACTTATCAAAGTATTATCTACTTATATACTTTAATTCTATTTTTGGGTTTTAAATTAGCAACTTTATAGCCCTTTTACCTCATTTAAGTTTATGGAAAGGGCTAAGCCTGGGGTACCATATAAATAAATGGGCGCAAGGGCAAAGGGCTTACGTCCCCAGCGATTACGATGAGTTAAGTAAGCCACATGTGATGACAAAATGCCAATACCGGCACCAACAAAAACATCCGATTCCCAATGTTTATTTCTTAACATCCGAATAGCTCCAACGCCGGTTGCAATGGTATAAGCTCCCACTCCATACCACTGGCTTTTGTGGCGTAGTTCGGTGTGTAATATAGATGCAGCCAGAAAAGCTTGGGCCGTGTGGCCGGAAGGCATAGAATATTTATTTTCGTGATTAGGTCGCTCTATATGAGTAATATACTTTAGCCCAAAAGCAGATACTGCAAAAATAGCCTCTGCTTTAATAATCAGCAGGGACGTGTTTAAGAAATCATTGTTTGAATTAATCTTAAGCAAGTTTACAATTGCCAATTCCACATATGGAGCAATCATTAACGGATTATCCAACGTAGTTTTGAAATTCGGGAAATGATGCAAAATATCCCGTTGTGCATCATAACTGCTGTAAAAGCCATGGCCATGAATGGTACTGACCCCATATCCAATTAAAATAGTAGGTACAATAGTGGCTTTAAAGATTTTAGATTTATAAAACGGCTTGGGGGAAGAGATTTTTAAACTTGGACTTTCGTATTTCTTCAAAGTATCAGCATCCTGAGCCTGCATAGTCGGACATACCAGCATAACAAGTACCAAAAAAAACAACCAAAAATTTATAATTTTTTGCATAGTTTAATGCTTTCAGGAAGATATAGTTAGATTAACCCTTGAGAATCTTATTTCAACTGGTAAATTAATCCCATGCCGGCAGACCCATTTTCAAAAGCAGGAAGGATTAATATGTTTTTATTACTTAGCTTAGGCAGGCGTTGGCTTATTTTGTTTTGTATAAAGGGATACACGGCATAAACAACGTGCGTGGATATGATTCCGATGCCAGCTCCGGCTAGTACATCCGATAACCAATGCTTATTATTCAACAAACGCAAGGCTCCCGTAGCTGTGGCAATAGTATAGCCGCCTACCCCGTACCAAATGCTTCTATCTTTGTACTCTAAATACATTAAAGTCGCTTTGGTAAAGGCCGAAGTTACATGTCCGGATGGGAAAGCATCAGCAGTTGAATTATCTGGGCGCATTTGGTGCGTTACACTCTTTAAATTTTTACTTATAGTTTTGCTCATATAAGTAGAAAGAGCATATAACGCAGTAAAATTAATTAAATCATGTTTTCCTTTTATCCCGGCTAAGTTCAAACTATATACCGCTACCAGGGGCACATGCTGCGAATAATTATCTAATTTCGTATGAAAACTGCTATAATGTTCCTGTATTTCTTCTTGTATTTCTTCATTTATATTCCATAAAGGTTTACTGCCCATTCCGGCGAATCCTACTCCTAAAAATATAACCGGTACGGCCATTTGCTTCAAGCCTAATTTGCTTAATAAAGGAGGACGGTTTTTGGATGCTTGCACCTGAAAAATAGTGTCTTGCCCTAGATTTTCTATTAGAGAACAATCTTTCTCGGACGCGACTGAATTAGAAGGAATAAGTTCCTTGTGAGAATAAGTCACAATTTGCTGGCCTTCCAAAGTGTCAATTGTATTTATTCCGGGTGCTTTTGGTAAAAAGCGCTCCTGTGCCAGAAGAGAGTAGGGGAATAAAGAAAAATGCCAAAACAAAATCACCTTATAAATAAATGCTAAACTATTACAGGTGCTTTTAGGAGGGTTAGCATAAAATATTTTGCACAGAATTTTCAAATTATTCATCTTCCTTATCTTAAAGCTAATCAACCTAATTTCAAGTGTTCTGAAGCTTTCAGTAACATATTTAATCTAGGTTTAAACACTTAACTGACTTAAAGAAAATAGCAGATTTAGAATTATTTCTGAATTAAAGTAGAAATACTTAAAAGGAAGGAACAATCTGTTAGGAATGGAAATTAAAAGAGTAAGCTGAGCTAATTAAACTATATTTAATTAACTCAGCTTACAAGACTATCATATATTAATAGTAGAATTAATATATCCACGATGTATACTACTTATTCTAGAAAGTATTTGTGCAGTTTTAAATATTTATTGAATTTCTTCTTAAAAAATTATTTAACTTCAAGATAACTTATTAAAAATCTGCAAAGGATTTTGTTTTAGCTTCTACTTTATTGCATATTAATTAAAATGTTTAAACCCTTCATTTTATTAACTGTTTTTTTGGGAATGGTTAATATTAAAAGTTGTGAACCAACATCACCTGGAGAATACAAGACAAAAGCTGACGCTCCCGAGTTATTTCATAAAACAGCCGGCCAACTTACTCAATTTATTATTCATGACATATTTAAGCCTCCTGTTGCCAGCCGAATTTATGTTTATACAAACTTAGCGGCATATGAAACGCTCCGCCAGCAATATCCGGCTTATGAAACCATGGCGGGTAAACTCAAAGGATTTAAGAAAGTCCCTTCACCAGAAAAAGGTTTGGAATATTGCTTCCCATTAGCCAGCATAGCCTCGTATATAACCGTTAGTAAAGCTCTGATTATTTCGGCGTCTGAAATGGAGAAATACGAGCAGGAGATTTACCAGCAATATGAACAAATGGGCACACCAGAAGAAGTTATGTCCCGTTCCATTGCTTATGGCCAACAAGTGGCGCAACATATCCTGGCTTTTGCCAACCAAGATAATTATAAAGAAACCAGGGCCTTAATGCGCTACACATTTACCCAAGAACCAGGTTCTTATCAACCAACCCCTCCCAATTATGCCAATGCCTGTGAACCCCAGTGGAATGCGATGCGGGTTCTTACCCTGGATACTTGTAATCAATTCAAGCCGAAAGTGCCGGCCAAATATAGCCTTGACACTTCCAGTGAATTTTATAAAATGACCAGGCAGGTTTATAATATTTCTAAAAACCTGACCGAAGAGCAGAAAGCCATTGCTTATTTCTGGGATGATAATGCAGTGGTAACTAATGTAAAAGGGCATGTTTCTTATATGGATAAGAAAATGACCCCTCCGGGCCATTGGTTAGCCATTGTGCAAACGCTGGCTAAAAACCAACAGCTTGACCTGATGAAATCCCTTCAGGCCTATACCTTTACTTCTATTGCCTTATATGACGGATTTATTGCTTGCTGGGATGAAAAATACCGGAGTGCGCGTATTCGGCCTATTACAGTTATTAACAATATGATTGACCCAGAGTGGCAGCCGTTCCTAGAGACTCCCCCATTCCCGGAATATGTCAGTGGCCATAGTGCTATTTCGGCCGCTGCCGGGACGGTTTTAACGCATTTATTAGGTAACAACGTAGCCTTTACCGACTCTACGGAATATGCCTATGGACATGGAGTACGGTCCTTTAAATCTATTAAGGAAGCATATATGGAAACTTCCTTAAGCCGGGTATATGGAGGTATCCACTTTTGGGATGGTTCTTTTGAAGGTACTCGTCAGGGAGAGCAAGTAGGAGAATGGGTTTGGTCTAAACTAAGCGAACAGCAGGAAAATAAAAATAATATAGTAGCTGGTAAATGATATTTTTGCTGCCCATAAAACAAAATTTCAGTCTTAAGAAGTAAGGCAAAAGCAGTAGGTGATTAAAACCATTCATTTAAACCCTCCGGCAATTACCTGTTCCAGCGTCGGAGATGGCTTCCTGTAATCCTATTTATACTGGTTATTCCGTTTTTCTAAACTAAAAATAATAGTAAACTTTGCTTTGCTCAAAAATTGTTGATGACTTAAAGTGATATAATACCGCATTTAAGTGTCTTTAATACTTATCCTTAATGAAAAGTAATTTCTTGCATTTATTTCTAATAGCGTATACGCTGTTTTTTTTAGGTTCTCTCTTGGAGATGGACCCGGAAGAGCGTGCGTTAAATTACGAGATGGAAAGCCATGAATATACTATTTCAGAAGGATCCGATGGATTTAACCTAACGGTTGAGGAAGAACCTGGAGAAAAGGCTTTTGCCAAAAAGTTTATTCTAACGGCTATAGCTTCTTCGGCCTACCAGCTTTCTCGCGAGGGCTATTCTTCATTTCTCGTATATGAGGGGCCTCCCCCTAGAAAGCCTAAAAGGCTTTACATTTCTTATTCTAAGCTAATTATATAGTAATAATCATTATTTGTCGCTGGTCAATTTCCGACGAAAGGGATAGCTATGCCCTTTTCATCAAAACAAATAATTGAATATTTACTAATGAAAAAGATATTAATAATACTGCTCTTATGTAGCAGTAATCTGCTTTATGCCCAAAATTCTTTTACTGCTGTTATCAAGGATGACAAATCCGGAGAAGCGTTAATTGGAGCCAGTGCCATTATAAAACAATTAATGCTGGGTGCCACCTCTAATGCGAATGGCCGGTTGACCATTCCTAATATTCCAGACGGCACTTATATTATTTCCTTCTCCTACATAGGCTTTATTGAAGCGAGAAAAGAAATAACTTTCCCCCTTGCCGACCCCAATGAAATATTTGCCATTTCGCTGGAGCCTTCAGGGCTATCCTTAGGAGAAGTTACCGTTACAGCCACCCGTACTAACAGTCGCATCGAAGATATTCCTATCCGGGTGGAAGTAATAGGGCAAGAAGAGATCGAAGAAAAGGCTAATATGAAGCCTGGTAACATTTCCATGCTGCTTAGCGAATCTTCGGGAATTCAGACCCAGCAAACATCCGCCACCTCTGGTAATATCAGCATCCGGATTCAAGGATTGGATGGCCGCTATACCCAAATATTAAAAGATGGGTTCCCTCTTTACAGCGGCTTTTCTTCCGGCTTAAGCTTAATGCAAATTCCCCCGCTCGATTTAAAGCAAGTAGAACTAATTAAGGGTGCTTCTTCCGCCTTATATGGCGGTGATGCGGTAGCCGGAATTATAAACCTGGTTTCCAAAACGCCTACGGAAACACCGGAGTGGTCGGTGCTTTTGAACCAAACCCACAAAGGAGGCCGCGATGTCAGTTCGTTCTTCTCTAATCGGAAAGAAAAGTTAGGCATTACTTTTTTAGCAAGCCAAAGTACCCAAAATGCTTATGATGTAAATAAAGAAGGGTTTACTGATTTACCCGAATTGCAGCAGAATACCCTTTCTCCCAAAGCTTACTATTATATTAATGACTCTACTACTTTGAGTTTGGGAATTACCTCTTCTTTTGAGACCCGCTCCGGGGGAGATATATTTGCCATCAAAGACCAGCCTACTGCCCAAAACGCCTTTGTTGAACGTAACCGGTCCAGTCGCCATTTCTCGCAACTGCGGTTTGATAAAAAGTTACAGCATAACCGCAACCTGACCTTTAAAAATAGCTTTAGTTATTTCCAACGAAACATTTCAGTATTGGATGTGGCATTCGGTGGAAAACAACTGTCCAGTTATACCGAGGCATCCTATTTACTTCCATCGGCCCATAATACAGCTGTAATAGGCGTAAACCTGAATTCTGATGCTTTTCGGGAGAACCAAAGGTTGAACCCTCTTACCCGCAATTATTCCTATGTTACAGCCGGGGCATTTATCCAGAACGATTGGCGGGTTCAGGACAATTTTACGGTACAGGCGGGTTTACGTACGGACCTCCAGAGTAAATACGGAGCCTTTGTGTTGCCCCGCTTATCGTTGCTATATAAATTTACCCCAAGATGGTCGGCCCGAGCGGGAGGAGGCCTGGCCTATAAAACCCCAACAATTTTTAATGCCGATACTGAGCAACTGGCATTTCAAAATGTGGCTTCCATTGCTCCAGACGTAAAGGCCGAAAGGGCGGCAGGAGCTAATATGGACGTTAATTATAACGGGGTATTGTTCGATGAGGTCAGCTTCTCCTTTAACCAAGCTTTTTATTATACCAGGCTAAAATACCCTCTTCTTGCGCACGCAGATGTCAATACCAATATCATTTCCTATGGCAATGCCCCTCAACCAATAGACACGCGCGGGTTTGAAACCAATGTCCGGTTCGCCGTGGAAGATTTTAAATTCTTTGCGGCCTATACCTTTATCAATACCCTTAAACGATATGACCCAGAACAACGCCACCTGGAATTAACACCTAAGCATAAACTGGTGTTAACCCTGGTATACGAAAAAGAGAAAAGCTTCCGGGGTGGTTTAGAAGGGTTTTATACCGGGCAACAGTATTTAAGTAATGGACAAAGGAGCCCGGATTATTGGGTAATGGGCTTGATGGGTGAAAAGATGTTTAAGCATTTCTCGCTCATTGCTAACCTGGAAAACTTTACTGATACCCGGCAAACCCGCTTTGGGCAGGTAGTGCTTCCCCCTTATAAACGGCCTTCGTTCCGGCAGATATACGCTCCTTTAGATGGATTTATTGCGAACCTGGCAGTAAAGGTAACCCTTAAATAACACGCTTAATTTATTGATTTATTTTATCATTTAAGTCTAGAACCTGTTTAGTATATTTCTTAAAGCGTAAAATCAGGAGATTAAAACAACATCTTCCGATGAAAATATTCATAGTATTTTATCGGGAAATCAAGAGGCAAGCAAAAACACTAAACAGGTTCATTAATAAATCATATTATAAATTAAAATTATTTTACCTAAGCAACATTTTGTTTATCTCACTACCTACTATTTGTGCTATTTGGGAGTAACCTGTGCAGACCCTTCCAAGTCATAGTTACCAATCGGACCAATGACGTGCTGAAAGGAACCTTTGAAGGGCAGATCCTTACCCCCACGGGATTAATAATGGAACTCAAGCAAGGCGAGTTCTGCCTAAAAATTAACAGAATGAAGATGTAAAGAAACGCTGCCTAACACCACCTGCGCTAATCTCCAGATAGCTCCCCGGCCATGCCCACTCGATAAGCCACGGCGCTGGGTAGATTTGTCTGTTGATCCTCCCTCCTCTCCTACTCGGCCAATCTGGCCTTATAAGTCAAGTTATGATAAACGGGTTGGTTTCACCTCCAAATAATGATCTTTTTAGGAGATAATAATACTAAGCTATTTCCGGTCTCTACGGGAGACTTATCTGTTTTCCTATGTAGTAAAAAGTGTCTAAACTATTTATAACACTACCGTATACCTAATGCCCCAGTCCTAGCCTTTTTATGGCGGCAAAGGTTGCGGGGCAAAGGTAGTATTGGATAAAGCACATGGCACTCACGGAAGAACAGAAAAAATTAATTCAGAATTTTGTTAGCCAACCCCTTTTCCGACAACACGGCGGGCTCATGACGGATTTAGATGGCACTATTGTCCTGCACCAGAACGGAAATTTTTCTATTCCCCCAGAAGTACAAGCCGGCTTAAACAAATTATACCAGAGTAACTGCCCCATCATCCTAAATACCATCCGCTTTCCTTTATCCATCATTAAAACCTTTGCGGCTGTTTTGTATCCGCTTGCTCAAAAGCCAATTCCGGTCATTTCGTTAAACGGGAGTCAATGGGGTTATATCTTACTGGGGGAAAACCAAGAATACCGCTTCATCGAGGCCGGAGCCCAACCCTTAATACCGGCCGATATCCAGAGTTGTATAGCCGATGTCCGCTTATTAGTACAGCAGCAGGTACCCAACATAGCCGCTTTTTATTATCCCCGCGATTGGACCAAAGGCGAAATTATCTGGACACCAGCAGAAAACAAGGTAGCGGAGCTGGCGCAATCCTATCCAAGTGCCTCCCACGTGTACAGCAGCAGCCTCGCTATTTTAGAAAATAATCTGAATGCCGAAGAAATCAGCATGATTTTTTTATTAGGGAAGAAAGATCATCTTGCCGCTACCTTCCTGCAACGCAACTTTAAAGATTTTTACACCACCACCGGGGTAAACAAGCTCACCGGGGCGCATGCTTTTGTCAACCAGTTAGGGCGGACCTTAAACCAATTTATCGGGGCGGGTGATACTCCGATGGATGTTTTTCTGCAAGAAACCGGTGCGGTCATTAAGGTGGGAAACTTGCCTTTGGATTTCGATTGTCAGGCTCCTATTTTGCCCGTCGAAACGGTAGCCGAGCTAGGGGAAGTCTTTACCCCGATGGCTGAGGCTTGTAGTGTTACAAACCCCAGCTACCAGTTATAAAACAGAGTCCGTTAAAGCGGGGTGCGTTTGGATTAAAGCAATGGCTTGGTTCAGATTTTGAACAATTCTGTTTCTAAAGTCTGAGAGGGGCAAGCCGGGCATGCGGTGTAATAAATCCAGAACCATTTCCATCACGGCGGAGCGGCTAAAGCGTATTTCCCGGCCAAACTCCCGTGGCATATCTTCGCTAAACCAATTATCAATTAAGCTGACATAATCGGCACTCATGGCGTATTCAAAATCAACATGATGATATTGGCAATCCGGCGTAAACGGATGGGAAACAATCATGTTCTTAGGTTTGCGGTCGTTGTCCCCGTAGCCCAGCGTAATCTTAGTCGCATCCCAGGCAGCCTGGTGCGCCAGCTCTTTCCGAAGGGAGGCCGTTACGGTTTCGTCCTGCAAAAGATCCACTAAGCGGCTACCCGGTACCTCTTGCGTACCCAGTAACATATGGGCAATATTTAATTCGGCATCCTGGTAAAAACTTAAGGCTTTAATTTCGGGCAGGTTCAAACCCAATATAGGGGCGTACAAATAACAATAATATTCCAGCTCCGCCTGAGCCTGCACCAGCGGATAGTGTTCATCTAACAAAGAATCTTGCTGATGAATATAATACGTTTGCGTGGTTTCGTAATGAAAAATCTGGCGCCGCATGCGTTCGGGTTTTTGTCCCGTATCCCGAAAAAGCGGTTTTAGTAATTGGTTATCCTGGTTAGTTCTAAATTCCTGCCAGGTAATAGTGCTATTATGTGGTTCTGTGAAGGGTGAGTTTATGAGCATTAAGTAGGTTATAGACAAGTAACAATAATGGCAGAAGAAATAATCAAAAATGGCCGGAATAAAAGAGTTATTTTTGGCTAATTTGGTTGGGGATGAAGATAACAAAAAAAGAGAATATTTTGATATTTTAATGCCTTTAGATAAGATTTATTCCTGAAACATCTGGTAAGGTAAGTTCCTGAAATAGCTTTACAGGTTAAACGGTAAAAATTCTATTTAATTTTTCTATTAACAACTCTTGGTTGACGGGATTTTTTCTTTTGTATTTTCGCCAGCGCTTTTTCAGGAGGCCTTCCCGGAGGTGGGCCTGAGCAGGGGTTAAGTAATCACAAGAAGCATGAGGGCGGAGCTGATTATAGGCCTGAATAGACTTGATGATTGCGGTCTTTGCCAAGTCAAACGTAAGAAAAGCCCGGCAGTTAAATTCTTCTTTGATGGTTTTGTTTATTCTTTCGGCTACGGCATTTTCTGCTGGGTCTCCCTGATTGGTCATACTGATGCGGATCTCATTGGCACAAAGTAATTGAATATAATCTTGGCAGCAGTACTGGATACCCCGATCCGAATGATGAATCAAACTCTCTTTTCCCTTGGGTAAAGTCTTAACCGCCATCTGTAGAGCGGCCAGCGGTCCTTTCGTCTGTAACGTGCTATCCAGGGCCCAACCCATGATTTTATGCGAATAAGCATCCGTGATTAAACTTAAATAGCTAAAATCACGACCCGTTCTGATGTAGGTAATATCACTTACCCAAACCTGATTAGGGCGAGTAACTGGTAGTTCTTTCACCAGGTTAACATACTTGTAAAATGGATGCTGGGAGTTGGTCGTATTTGCCCGTTTACGCCGCTTAGTGCGGAGTAAATGATGCTCTCGCAGCAAGTCATACAGCTTGTCGCGTCCTAGTTTTAGGTGATGCTCGGCCAAGAAGTCACTTAGCAAATGATGTAGTTTTCCCGTGCCCACACCGGGTAATTGCTCCCGTAGCTTCACTACTTCTTTTACAATAACCAGTTGGTTTACCTGCTTTTTATCTTGCTGCCAAAGCTTTTCATAGTAGGCTTGCCGGGATTTTCCAAACAGTCCGCACAGCTTCCCTAAACCTAGTAAGGGATGCTGCGTGTTTAACTCCTGGACCGCTTGGAACCGTAGCCTATGTTAAAACCGATGAAGCTGGTATAAGGGTTATCGCTAAAATGCAGGATAATGGTTCCGCATTTGATGATGAAGAAATATTTGAAGATTTCGCAAAAATTTACCGAAAATTTATCCGAAGAAATAAAGATTTAGGTGAGTTTTTCATAAGAGAAACTCAAGACATTGTTAACCAATTATGTGATGATTTTGAAAAGAGCTTGAATAATACTCCTTTCTAAAAAAGCTTAATCAGACTGGGAATAATGTTCCAGTCTGATTAAGCCACCCCTAAATGTATCATGGTACATTTTTATTAGTTTGCCTTATAATTAAGCTCTTCACTTTTATCCTTTGTGGCTTCAGAATAAGTGAAGACCTTCTCCTCTAACAAGGTACCATTTTTGTAAACAGAAAATTTTAAAGTCATGGCAGCTGGCCCGGTTTCCACTGGAGAAAAGCCGGTCATAGTGGAAATACTTAATTCTTCTACATTGGGAGCTTCTACCGAAAAGGAAGCTGTATTTAAATTATCTCCCAGCAACACTGCCGGCACCGAATCCGTTGTTCCCCGGTACTTAAAATCTCCACCGGCGATAGTAATAATCCTGGTAAATTTCTGATAATCTCCGGTTTGACTTACATCTACCCGAAACGTCGCTGTGCTGGTGTTGGGGTTTGGATCGTCGTTATCTTTGCCGCAGCCAACAAGCAGGAGCACTAATATCAAGAAACTGCAAAAGTGTTTAAGAGTTCTCATATAAGTATACTATAAGTGAATAAAATGACTCTTTTTATAAACTAAATATATCTTATTGATATTGCCAAGACACGTAAATAAAATTACATATACAATAAAGATAAAGTTCTATGGTTGGCTACTGCCATTATATTATTTTAAATTCTTGCAATGTATAACTCATACCTTGAGGCTATCATATCTAAACCCGGATCATGGCCATCTTTTCCAATCTTGAAATTACTACCCTGCTTAAAACCAGTTCTTTTAAGTATATCATCAATACCTAATAGTAGATATTTTGCTTACTTGAGTTGCATTCTTTGGATGAATGATATCATTAAAGTCCTTAAAGCTTATACCATTATTTTCACTGGCAGCTTTGTGAACAGTTACTCCAGACCGAATACCAGATGCCCTTTCGAAAGCAGCTAGGCTTATCTTTGCTACCGGAATTTCAAAGCTTTTACCATTTACCTGGAATAAAAGGCTATCCTCCTTCTTTTGGGGCAACGGAACATCTTTACCACTTACTTGCATGGCTACAGCAATGTCATACATCTTGCCCTGGTAATCATTATCAAAAGCAGTATGTATTTTAACACCAGCCCAGTGCTGGATTGCTCCCTGCAGCTGACTTTTGGCTATACCTCCACCAAAGGAAACAAAGGCCGCATTATCAACGTCAAGCCGGTGTTTGTTTAACTGGTAGAAACTCATGAGGTCAATCGGATTCTCCCCGAAGAACACATTCCGAGTACGCTGGGGAGCCCCCACAAAGTCAGCAACCCACATACCGTTTTTCCGATCACTACCTGGTGCTACCCCTTTAAATCCATAGTTCCGTAAATCGTAGCCAACTACTTCATTACTACCGGGCTTGGTTAAGGGAAAGCCAATGTTTTCATAAGGCCTGCCTTTGGTTTTCTCATTGTCCTTAACCAAGTGAATAAAAGGTGAGAAGCGTTTAATAGTTTCCAGATCTAAGCCCCGTTCCTGAATCAGATAATGTAATTTAAAGACAGAAGGATTAGCTATCTGGTACCGACTGGAATCAAATTTCTTCGGCTCCGGAACGCTGTACTCGACTTTTAAAATATGGGGTTCGTTAGCATAACCTTGGAGTACTTTGTTGATAGCGGAAATTTCGTTTTTGTAGGAGATGTTAAATCTATTCAGCCGATTTTTTACAAATTCAATTAAATCTCCACGATCGTCGGTACCATCCCGATTAAAGTAAAGTTTTTTCACCGGATCGATCAGCACTGTATCTCCATCCGAGTGTTTAAACTCCAGCACGGCTCTTCCCTTTTGTAAATTAACTTTGTAACCTAAAGACTCAGCCACTGCGGTGATGGCAATTCGATCCCTGTAGTCCTGAAATGTCATGACCGTAAGAATTACCTTTTAACACCTTTAATTTTCTCCGAACTAACGGCTAGTGTTGGTTCTTCCAGTTTAACCATGGTTACTTCTGGTTTTTGCCTGAACTGGTTCACTTCAGTTATTTTGTAACCTTTAGATTCATTTAAATCAATCTGAACCATATTTACTTCTTTGGTGGACTTATTTACAATCTCAACTGGCAATCCTTTTTTAAGCTGCTCTTTTTGATCTATGCTTAAAACGGTATTTTTTATAGCATTGGGTATCTGAATTGCGCTTAACCTGGCGCTTAATATTTCATTAGTTTCCTTATCCAGCTGGTGAATGTGCGGCTCTATGGAACCATTCAGAGCTTTGGAGTTTTTTACAATTGCCTCTCCTTTTAATAATTTATTCCACTGCTCTTCATTTGCTTCAATGTTGTTTACTGGCCGTGCTAAAATCGGATGTACTCCGAGAGAGAGTGTATTATCGGGATTTCTGGTTAAACTTAATTTGGCCTGAGCTTCAATTGGCTTCATTCCTTCCTTTAAATGAATCCTTAAAGAAATTAAACCTGTTCGGCGACCTTCTAGCAGATTTGCCAGTTCATGAGCTGGCATCGTGATTACATCTTTTCTGCTCATTCCCAGTTGCTCAAACTGAGAATAGGGCAAGTCTTTAATTTGGTAACTCATGATGGTTAGTTATAAATGTATTTTCATAGATTATCCTTGAGTAAATATACATAAAACACGTGCATAATTAATATAATTGGGGATTAATTACTTTATAATATATTTATTTTGTATAAATTTATTATATAATATACAAATTTAATATGAGAACACTTAAACAGTTATCACCAATCTTATTATTAATTATTCCTTATACCGCAAAAGCACAGTTTAATACCATTAAAAAGGTTAAAATTCTACCTCAAATCCTGATTGATTCTATTACCAGCTTGCCAAACAACCCCGAGGATAATAGTATTTGGGAAGCTGTAAATGTAAATAATCTTCGTCAAAAAGCTAATGTATTGGTATCTATGCCATTACAGGCACCAATTATTAGCAGCGGGTTTGGAAATAGAATAGATCCACTGACTGGGAAAATAAAATTCCATTATGGCCTTGATTTCAGAGGATCTTCAGATTCAATTATGGCCATTCTACCAGGCACAATAAAGAAAGTAGCTTATTCTCGAAGTTTAGGCAATTATGTTGAAGTAGAACACGGTGAGTTTAAAACCATTTATGGTCATTTATCCCAAATACTGGTTAGAGAAAAGATCGAAATAACTGCTGGTACCGTTCTGGGTATAACTGGCAGTACGGGAAGAAGTACAGGAGAACATCTACATTTTGCTATCAAGCACCGAGGCAAGACCATTAATCCAGTTTCATTTCTGAATTTAATTTATCGTCGGGTAGAAATGGAAGCCCGAAAAAAAGTAATAGAATGGAATCGGAATTAACTTCCAAATAAGATAAAACAACTAAGCCTGAAGACAATGCCTCAGGCTCAGTTGTTACAAAACCAACCTTAAAGTATATAAAGAGCCTTAGCCCAGTACTGTATAAAGCACGAAAAAAGATTAGAAACTACCTTCTTTTTCCATGATACCTATGATATCAGTTATTTGGCCGTTGACATCTGTTTGCAGGATTTTGAGCCGTTCTATAGCAATGCTGTTAAAAGTGCTCATGTGAGATAGTGGTTCAGACCTTTTTATAACTTCGAATTCATCCGAAAAAATAAAGCTTATATGAAAATGGTCTGAGTAGAAATTCAGCAGTTGAACCAAGAGCTCCAGCGTACCTCCAATCCCATTTTCTAGACGGGATATTTGATTCTGATGTGTCTCCAGGGTTGCTGCTAAATCTTTTTGAGAAAGGTCCAGCCCCTTTCGAAGAAGTTGCAGGCGTTCCCCTAAATCATGTAGATTTAATTTCATGTGTAGAAGTGGTCTTTTAGTGTTTCTATTTCTCGATTGATTTTGGTAAAGTTTTTATCTAAGACAGTGTTCCTGTCAGAAGCGCTACCAAAATTATAAAATATTGGCATAGAAACATATGACTCTTCTTCTTTTGCTATTGCTGCAGTATCCAAATTAATTTTGCAATTATAGGTACTATTTACATGTTGGCCATTATATTTATTATTATCAAATGCAACCTGAGCCACCACTTCACCAGCCGCTAAGGTAGCAATTTTTGAAGCAGGTATTAAAGACCCCATCTCTTCATTCATGGAAATAGAAGTTCGGCTACGGTCAATACTTACTCCTTCCTTTTGCTGCCTGACTTTACCAAAAAGTTTTTCTAGCCAGTCTAGGGTATCTTTGTTGCGAACGGACCCGGAGATTACGTTAGCAGCCACGGAGCAAATGGTATCTGCGGTTTCCCGACCGTATTGTTGTTTGAGTTGTGGCAATTCCTGTAAACCCAAAAGAACGGCTATTTTATTGCTTCTAGCGGTTGCAATTAAGTTTTCTACCTTGTGTACGTATAAGGTTGGAGATTCATCAATGATAAGCCCGCAGGGCAGGTTTCTTTTTGAATTTATTAGCTTGGTCATCCGATTTAGAATTAGAGCGTTGCAAGCACTGTTAATACTCTGTGTAGCCGGATCATTGGCAATAACCAGGATGGCCGGATTATTAGGACCCGAAATTTTTAGCTCAAAATCATCACCTGATAATACCCAGAAGGTTTCCCTCGTAGCTAAGCGGCCCACGTTGATTTTAAGTGTCCCAATCTGGCCTTCCAATTGATCAAAGGCCTTGTTTTTGTAAGCGGTTCGAAATGGTGAAAGCAAGCTGACCAGTTGAGGTTCAGAGAAAAGCATGTTAAATATTTCATCATAACCCAGATTGATAAAGGCCAGCACGTGCGGGAATGTGGAATATTTGCCACCTTCATGCCTACTGAGAAAAAAGATACAGCTGGCCAGAAAGTTTACTGCGCTTTGAGTAAAGAACTGGGCAGCCCCGGATTCTTTGTCACTCTTAGTCAGGCTTTGCAACAAGGCCTCTGCAGTTTCAGTGGCATCAGCCAAGGTTGGTAAATATTCTGGTTTTAAGGGATTGAACCTTCGGCTGTGTTCTATACTATTGAAATTAATGACGTGAAATTTAAAATCTTTTAAGGTGCCATTTTTCTTATTTAGCAGATAATGATAATAGGCTATTTTACCCAGGTCTGGAAACTTAAAATCATAGAGAGCCATGGTAAAACCTTTGGCTAACATTTGTTTAATGAATGGATTTACTACGGAATAGGATTTACCGGATCCGGGTGTTCCGATTAGCAAGGTGGCACGAAAAGGATTGGCAATATTCAGGTAACCGTGATTTACCTTTCTTTTGTAGTAAAAAAGCATAGGTAGGTTGACACTGTATGGTGTATTCATTAGCTCCCGGCTCTGCTCAAAACTTTCATTCTCGACATTAAACTTATCTTTCATTAGTCCTGTCTGAATGTGCTTGGAAATATTATCAAGGGCAATGTTTATCATTACCGCTCCAACCAAGGAGAAAAGCATATAAGCTGCATCCGACCAAGTTACTCCAAAAGCCAACAGCCGATTATTCGGGTGCTGGTAAAAGTACCCGGCACCGAAGAAAAACAAGAAGCCGAAAAATAACGGTAAGTAAATGTGCTTTACTGGATCGTGGTTTAAGTTTTTACGGGCCTTGGTTCCAATAGCTACTATTACGATCAAAAGAAAAGTAAAAGCCTTAGAATAATAGATGTTCTGGTAAATCGCAATTCGTTGTAATTTAAGGATTACCGGCCGCAGTTGTTCCATAAATCCAGCATCTGCAAAAAGGAACACTAAAAATTCCGTAAACAAGGTGAAATAGATAAAACTCTGTAAAAAGGAATAAAGCTTCTTTAATTCGCTTGATTCTTCCATGGCTTATTTTGTTTTAAAGAGTATCAGCCTTTAATACATCCTTGTAATCTACCTTCACGGAAATAGTACGACCGCTCACCTGCTTCTCGGCTACTTCTATATTAAACACCTTTTCATCAGGGAAGGTGAATTTCTTAAATACAAACACGTTGCGATATCGGCGTTTAAAGCTATCGGTGTAAAAAAGCTGATGTACGGGCTGTATTTCTAATTGCTGGAAGTTGGTTGACTTAACTACCTTTTTATCTTCTATTTTAAACCGAATCTGATCAATGTCATAAGCAATGTTGGTTTTATTGTTTATGGAGAAATCAATAAAGAAATAATCTCCGATGGTGTAGATATTATTTACCACCGCTTGCATTTTGTCTTTTTTAGCGCTGGCAGATCGACCTACAGGCTTTTGCTGCAAGGCTAGCAGAGAAAATCTTTTCATTTCCTGCTCGCTCATGGCCACATCCGGATTCAAATATTCATCAACCTGGGTAGGATCAATTCTTACCTCGGAACTAGCTGAAGCAGGAGTGGCATAAGCGAGTTTATACTGAACAATAAAACGCTCCCCAACAATCGTTACTATGCCGAGTTTAGGGTTTGCTTGCTTTGGTTTAATGCGGAATATATTATCCACCGGAATATCACCGACCACATCATTAGTAGAAATATCGACGTATTTGATCGGTTCTGGACTCACAAAATGAGTGGAGATAGTTTCATTTACATAGATTACCTGAGGAGCTGTTTTTTGGCATACAGCCGGTAAGGTTATAGCCATCATTAAGAACAGCATTATTGTATTTTTCATGTTATTGTTTTTTGGCTTTGTTATCAATTAAGTAAACTATGGTATTGTATTTCAGCTTGGCCTTGTTTTGCTTAACTGCCTTGCCCACGGCCCGGGTAGTAGTTTGGGCCATTTTATCCATTACCGAGAAGAGCATCTGGTTAGTGTTTTCTGGACTATCGTCGAAATTTATACTCTGGCCATTGGTGCTGTTTGCTGCTAGCTGTTTGGTAAAATCTCGAAACTGAGAGCCCGGCACGTACAAACCCACTAACCCATCGTTATCATAAATGCTTAAATCCACGGGAATAATCTGATTGCCATAAAGCAGGGAGGTTATGGATATTTCTACCCGCTGAGCTGAGAAACCCGATACCACCCCGTACAAGTAACTGCCTTTTTGTATTTCGTAATTACTCACGTAGATATCATCCAGCAACCTGATTCTAATCCGGCCTCCCTCCCGGATTTTCAAACCTTCATCCAGCATCGCTTTAATAAATTGCTCGTTTCCGTCATTTTTAACCGTGTTGAAATAAGCAGCATTGGGGTTCGCTGATTTGCGAACTTCTACAGCTTCCGGTGCCTGTATTGTTTTTTCTGCTATAGTTGGCGTTCCTTTCTGGGCTGGCTTTTTCGACTCTTGACCGGCTTTATCTAGGCTATCGACAAAGCGCATCTGTTCTTTAAACAACCGCATCTCTTTTTCATAAGCGCTTTCTGCCTTTTGCCGCTGTGGTCGGGAACTAGAAACTCGTGTTGTAGCGGCGTAGCGCTGGCGGTCGGTGTTCTGTTGTTCCTGAACCCGATCCATAAAAGCAGGGGTGTTCTTCTGAGTAAGAATAGCATTATTAATACTATCGAGCATTCTTTTTTCTTTGTCAGTATAGACACTGCCGTATTGCTTTTCTTCTTCGTCTTGCTCTAATTCTTGAACAGCGGAATAATCCCTGTGGTGTTTATGCTCCTCCAGTCCGGCCCCGAACTTACTATTGATGTCCTTTTTCTCCAGATTGGCGGCTGGCAAATCTGTTATAATATCATCGGTTTCTTTTAAAGCTATATGCTGCTTACCTTTTGCTTCTGTGGAGGGGAACATGTCCAAGTAGAGGTAATTAAAAAGAAAAAGAAAAGGCAGTACGATTAAAGGCAATGCGTACTTAGGTTTTCTAAAATCAATCTTTCTCATTTTAAAATTTTCTTTAAATCGTTATTGATTTCTTTTAGCACCAGGCTATCATTTAAGGTGAGGCTGTCTGGATTAATGGATTTGGCTTTGCCGTACAAGCCAACCAAATTCATTAAATCAGTAGTTACCGGCTTGGTAGCAGCAGAAGCATCTGCTGCGCTTATTCGATTAATGAGCGTAGTAGCTGTTGCCTTGTGGCTTTGCTTATGGCTGACCTTTCTGATTAGAAAGATGGTTATTGCCACGAGCAGAATTAAGAACATACCGGCAATTATTCTTTCCGGATACTTTGACCGGTAAATAATTGCCCGTTGCCTAGTGCTGAGTAAGAATTCTACAGCTTGCCTAAAAAGATTTCTTTTGTTCATGCTCCAAGTCTTTATTCACAACCGTTTTCCAGTTTTTAATTATTAATCCGTGCGGATTATTCACTGTGCGTGGCACGTCCTGAAGATCACCTTCGGTTACCAAAAGCCTTTTAAGAATGGAAGTTTCCCGCTCTACCCGCTGTTTGGCGTAGTACCGGAAATGCCGGTTCTGATCCAATACAATGCTGTCAGTTTGGATGGTTAGCAGGGCTGAGCTGGCCAGGATGGAATTATAATACCCCTTCTCTTTAAGGTTGTTGTATTGAGCCAATCCGGTTTCATCCACCAGGTACATTGCCTTAGTCAGGTTATTTTTGATGTAGGCGTCATCTGGCGGCAAAGTGAAGAAGAGTAGGTGAAACATATTAATGTGACTTTCCATTTCCACTCCCCGGTTAGCTCCTAATTCGGTTTGCTGCACCAACAAGGGAACATTATGGTCGATCACATACAACTTTTTGCGTTGTTCGTTAATGAGCGAATAGGCGAAAAAACAAACAATGCTCACCATCACCAGGGCGGTTATGAAACTTCCAATGCTAATGGCGAAAGCCAGTCTTATCTTACTTTCAATTCTATTGATCATGTTTGTACTTTTTGAAAATAAATTATTTGATTAGTCCCGTACCCGTTCTTGCCACCGAGCTAAAGGCTTGACTAACGCCGGTAGTATTAATGATCCAGGTAGAGATTACCGGAATGCAGAGCATGGCTAGCGCCGCCATTAACAGCGAAACCAGGTAAAAGCTAATGTGCCCACTGGAGGAGCCGACGTAAGCAATAAAGAGTTCTTCATTTTCCAGCACTGCCTTCAACACTTCAATTTCCCGCTCTTGCCCGTAGCGGACTAGCACAAAAGAAATAGTCATGATGATGTAGGCAATGGTCGAATAAAGGCCAACAGAGATGTACCTACCGATCCAGGTAAGGTAAGAGTCGCGGAAACCAGGAAAGATGCTCAGCGCAAAGGAAAACGGCCCGAGAATAACCAGAATAGCAGCGAATATAATCTGGAAAAGAAAGATTATGTAAATGCAGAACTGGAAGATAATAATTACGATATACTCAAACAGGCGCATAAAAGCGAAATTGATTTGAGCGGTCAACATCAGGTAATAACCCTTCATCTTATCGAGTAAAGGAGACAAATCTATTCCTAGCTTTTCCATCCAATCCTTATCTTGGGTTTCATCCTTAACTTGCTCGAAATCGCCGGTATCTTCGCTCATTTTCTTGGCTACCTGTTCTATCAATCCTAACCTTTCAACGTGACCGTGTTCTACCATATCTATTTGTGCCGAATACATAGTTTTAGCGGTGTCGTTTACTACTTTAATAGGAAAGTTCATGACTTCAATGAAAGGCTCCCAGAGCAGGATTACTAATGCCAGTGCAAATGGCCGCATTAAGGGCATTATCTCAATGGTCTTGTCACCGGCGATCATTTTGTAAGCCTCCAACGCGAAATAAAGCAGCATTGCAATAGCAGCAATTGCCTGGGCATCAGAGTAAAAATTAAAAGTCAATTCCGCTATGTCCAGATACAAGGTTTCCATTAAATCGAAAATAGTCTGGTCTATCAACTCTCTCATTATTTCTTATTTTTTAGGGAGATTTTTACTGGTTTGAAAAAGGTTTATTATTCTCAGGTAATAACCGCGCAGCGTAGAGAGATCCTCCAGAGCTACCCGGAATCGTTCCGCTTTTTTTGCATCGTCTTGGTAGGCTTCTTTGGTTAACTGGATATCTGCGTTAATGCGATCCTGTTCCCCTTTTAAAGCAAGCAGTACATCTAAGTCCACTCCTGCAGCAATGGCTTCGGCAACTAGCCCGACAATGCGATTGTTGAGGCCGTTTATTTTATTCTCGTAAAGCAGGTACCAACTTTTATTCAAGCTGCGATCTGCCATTTTAAAAAGCTCTTGATCTCGGATTTCCGTTACGTTTTCATCCTCTTGCTCGGTATCGGCGGCATTTAAGCGCAAAGCCGCCATAATAGGCAACAATTGCTTCATATTGCGCCGGTCGGGGCCTTTGCGGTATTTGTTGTGAAAGAGAATGAAATACCATTTAGGATTGAACTTGTTCCAACGGGTAATAACCTCTCTTTCCAGTTGGTAACGGGTGTTAGGGCTTTTAACCGGAACGGGTGGTGTTTGCGCTAAAGCTTCTACCAGAGGTAGCAGCAATACCGGTGCTAGTAGTAAAAGCTTTTTCATGGCTACTTTTTCCGGCTTTTGTATTCATCTACTAAGGACTTGGCAATAGCAGCACTGTTGTTCGGGTACCGCAATCCCATTGGATTCATTGCCTTCCATAATCCGGCGTACTTGGCCAGCCTCATTTTGCGATTGATACCAAAGGCTAGGCCCCGCATAATCCTCAGCTCATCTACCACATGCCGAATTAGGGCCAATCGATCCGCATTACTCATCAGGTTTACATCCGTGCCAATAACAGCTACCTGGTAGATGTAATTAAATAAATCAGCGGTACGATTAATTAGCTCTAGTTCCGTTTTGGCGGCTATAATTGTGAGCTCCGGATCACCTTTGGCTGTTTCCAACATTTGCAGCTGATACTTGCCAATGTCCTTAGCAATGGTACTGGCATAGATAATATTCTTACTTTGCCCTATAATAGATTGTACAGATTTGAGCGAGTTGTACATTTTTTGCTCCATTTCGTGAATCTGGATCATTTTAAAAGTAATGGCTTTCTGATATCCGGCGATCTGCCCCTCATTATCTTTTATATCACTGAGAGCAGCTTGCTGAGCTGTATGATTAATGACCAGGGTAGATACAACGGTTGGATCAAATACTACCTGTTGGGCAAAAAGTCCGTGCGAGGCAAAAGCCAAGACACTAAGCAGGAAGAGAGGCTTTTTCATGAGTTGTTCGATTTATATAATTGGTGAATTCATTTAGCTTTAATCCGGACTTTTTAAAATCCTCGACGAAGGCATCTAAGCCATGCTGGTAAGAGGCAAATTTTTGCAGGTAAACTTGGAGAGCTTCTTTCTCTTTTCGCTCCGTGGTAAAAGTTAGGTACTCATGCAACGAAACTTCTACCCCGTACACTTCACCCTTAGCTCCACGCTTGATGTACACTTCTTTGAAGCGTCCGCGGCCTTCCCGGTTATCAAGTTTGTTAATGGTAAATATCTTGTTTTGCTCGACCTGGTTAAGAGAAAGTAGGTTGGCAATATCCCGAAAGTTATCTTTGAACTTAGTCTGGTCTAGAAGACAGATTGTATCGGAGTTATTGATAATACTATTTTTTACCACGGCATTTCCGATGATATCATCCAGCTCTTGGGTTACTACTACCGCTTCTCCCCAGAACTTCCGCACAGTTTTGTACACATAGAGGATATAACCAGCCATTAGTGGCGAGGCAATGGCTTTCCAGGCCTCTTCAATGATTAAGGCCTTGCGGTTTTTCTTGTGCCGCATTTTCTGCAAGAACACATCCATGATAATGATTGTCGTAATTGGGAAAAGGATCTTGTGTTCTTTGATGGCATCTATTTCAAACACTATAAACTTATCGTCGAACAGGCTAGAGTCCATTTCATTATTCAGGATAGCGCCGTACTCTCCCTGCAGACAGAACTTCTTCAGAATAAACCGGTAACTCTTGATATCAAAGTCAATGGATTCGCTTTCGTTGATTTCCTGAATTTTATTTATAGAAAAATCATAGAAGGACTGGAAAGAAAGGTATTTGGCTGCCCTTTTCTGGTTGTAGAAATCCTCGTAATAAGCACTAATTACCGATGATAAAACACTGTCTTCAGTTTGATTGATGCTACCATCAGCGCCCTTCCAGAGTAGACTTACCAGTGATTTGAGGAACTCCCTTTTTTCTTCGTTAAATTCTTCCCGGGAGATCCGGAATGGGTTCATAGTGATCGGTTTTTCTTCGCTGTAGGTAATGTACCGGCCGTTGTAGTATTGACACAGGCCAGAATAGCTGTGCCCGGTATCCACCATAATGATATCCGTGTCCTGCAAAGCATATTGCCGAATCATGTGATTCATAAAAAACGACTTACCAGCACCGGAGGGACCCAGAACAAACTTGTTGCGGTTGTTCATGCGCTGAGTATGAATAGGCATATCGCTGGTATCGATTGCCACAGGAATACCTTGCCGGTCTGAAAAAAATATCTGAAAATCAGATTGCTCATTCTTTAACAGGCTTTCTTTAAACATTAGGCAAATGGCCGCATCAGTTGTGGTTTGGAATTTATCGTAATGCTTGAGTTCCTCCTGGTTACCGGGAATAGCAGATCGAAATAACTCCATTTGGTTAGTTGCATTTCTGGAAGGAATGATGCCGAAGTTAAATAAGCTGCTTTCAATGTAGTTTGTGGCCCGATCTATCACCTGATCATTGGCAGAGAGAATAATATTGTAGTGACCAAATACCAACAACTGATTATCCTTGGCAATGTCAGCCATTACCCGGTCTATATCGGCCACAGCTAAGTCATTAGCTGGATCCGGCATAGAGGTGTGTTTTTTCTTTTTAGCATTGAGCCGGGCTAATTCGATTCGTTGGTCCGGAATCTGGATAGTCTGATTATAAGCAATGCAATCGGTACCTGGTATAGAGTGAAGAAAATGCATCAAATCTACAGGCAGATTATAGCCTAGATTAAGGTCCGTATGGGGCTTAA